>CAWVVE010000510.1:0-2318 GCA_963933075.1 uncultured Verrucomicrobiaceae bacterium
TGATGAGAATACCGCAGAGGAAAACTATCTGCGCCACATGTTCCTGATGATGCCGGGTTCTCCGGCATGGGATTCGGAAAAGAGCAAGTTTCTTAAGGCATGTACCCGTGCAGAAATCGTCCGATCAACACCACGCAGGACCCAAAATCGATTACAAGACCCTGAACTTAAGGGCTCTGCTGTTTCCGGATTCATCAATTCTCCTGATACCGACTGGAGCATGCCTGCCAATCGTCAGTGGATTACTCTCAACCTGGAAAAATGGAGCAAGATGGCACCTGACCCGGTTGCGATGCAAATAGACGGTCAATTCCGCTACAATGCCTCAACGCAGGTTCAAGTGATGGACCCGTCACGCCCAGGGCATTGTGCCTATTCCCACACCCTCGCCGGGATTAATGATGTTGAGGAAGCATTAAGTTCAGCAACACGGGCATGGCAACAATGGAGCAGCACCCCTTTTGTCCACAGGGCGGACATCCTCAAGAAGGCTGCAGGGATACTCGAATCCGGGCGAGGCGATACCATCGGCTGCCTGATCCTTGATGGCGCGAAAGCGATCAATGAAGCCGACACTGAAATCTCAGAGGCGATTGATTTTGCTGACTACTACTCGCGGCTCGATGAGGTGGAAGGCGTTGAAAACTGTGAATTCACCGGCAGGGGAGTTGTTGTCGTCGCACCACCCTGGAATTTCCCTTATGCAATTCCTGCGGGAGGGGTATTAGCCGCGCTTGCTGCCGGCAACTCTGTTATACTCAAGCCTTCACTGCACACTGTCTTGATTGCCTATCGACTGGCCTGTCAACTTTGGGAAGCGGGAATACCAAAAGAGGTGCTGCAGTTTATACCCTGCCCGGAGGATGACACAGGACGTGCACTGATTACTGATCGGCGCGTTGACACGGTGGTTCTTACCGGTTCTTACCAAACTGGTAAAATGTTTAAGAGCTGGAAGGCTGACTTACGCCTGATTGCCGAGACCAGCGGAAAGAATTCAATGGTCATTACAGCGGCAGCCGATGTGGATCAGGCGGTAAGTGACCTTGTGCACTCTGCATTCGGTCATTCCGGGCAAAAATGCTCCGCCGCCAGCCTTGCTGTTGTGGAAAGCGAGATATATCAACGTGATGACTTCCTCCGCCAGCTTCGGGATGCCGCACAGAGTCTACATGTCGGATCCGCATGGGATCCACGTTCTGTGGTGACGCCACTGGTTGACCCCCCAAATGAAGCATTGTCCCGTGCACTGACCACCCTTGAGCAAGGTGAGGAGTGGCTGCTTGAGCCCACATGCATTGATGGAAATCCTCACCTGTGGTCGCCCGGGATAAAGATTGGCGTTCAGTCTGATGGCTGGTTTGCCAATACGGAATGTTTTGGACCTGTCCTGGGGATCATCAGGGTTAAGAACCTTGATGAAGCAATCGAAATCCAGAATTCCGGGAATTTTGGACTAACCGGCGGAATCCAGAGCCTTAATCCTGATGAAATCCGCAAGTGGAGCAGGGTACTGAAGCTTGGCAATGCGTATATTAATCGAGGTATTACCGGTGCGATTGTAGGTCGGCAACCTTTCGGGGGATGGGGACACTCATCATTCGGCCCGGGAGCCAAAGCAGGCGGCCCGGATTACGTGATGAATTTCGCCAATTGGCGTCAACTTAACCCCGCGCAACCGCGTGTTGATCCCGGAGAGAAGGCAATAGAGCTTCTCGAGGAAGTCGGTCGACTGGGGATAGATCAGCAGATGCGCGATACAATGCTTGCCGCGGCGGGTCATTATGCGTGGGCAATGCATAATGTCTTTGGCAAATCACACGACCCCAGTGGCCTTATATCGGAAAGGAATCAACTTCGTTATCACGGCCATGAACTTGTCACTTACCGCATTGATGGCGGAGATATTATCCAGCAAAGCGTCCTGGCGGGACTGGCTTGCATGTTGAGCGGAATTCACCTTGATCTCAGCATGGAGGAGAACGCAGAAAATGCCAATCTGTTGAAGTGTTTGGGGGCGGTCGAAGGCATTACGGCCAGAATCGAAAATTCCGATCAGTTTTCAGGCCGAATGAGTGAAGTGCAAATCCGAAATGCACCTGGCATTATCCGCACTTCTGCAGTTGCCGCGTTGGAAATTCATGAAATCGCAAACCGTCTGCATGTCCCGCTTGTGAGCGGCGAGATTCTTGCCAACGGAAGGCTCGAGCTGCGTCATTGGTTCAGGGAGCAGTGTGTTTCAGAGACAACCCATCGCTACGGTAATATCCTGCCAAGGTTCCGCAGGGACTAATCAAGCGCATATCGCTCAAAGAGGG
>CAWVVE010000511.1:0-2311 GCA_963933075.1 uncultured Verrucomicrobiaceae bacterium
CCCTGCTCAAGGGCATGGTCTGGGAAAGGACGACAGGGTCCAGCCGGTTCCTGCGCGGGACGGAGGTCAGGTAGCTGACTTTCTCCGTGTGCGTGCGTACCGAGCGACTGCCGTTCTTGCCGTCATCCCGGAAAAGATGGATGTTGTAGGTAACCTCCAGGTCCTTGAGCGGCAAGGGGCCGAAATTGGACAACTCGGAGTGGTAGAGTCTCTCACTGGTAATCGTCTTTGATGAATCCGCCTTGGTCACCGTCCTCTTGCCCCACTCGCCGGTAAGCTTCAGCCTAAGCCAGCGGCTCGCCGCCAGAATCTCTTTTTGCCCATCGACCCATTCCTGGCCCTTTTCACTGAGGAGGGAAACCGGGAAGTGCATTTCCCTTCCGCTAACCATGCGCACCGTCACGAGCTTCTTCTTGTCATCAAAGCGTAACAACTCCGCATAGAAGGACTTGCTCCCATCAGCGTTGTCAAAGCGATGCAGGTCCGCCCGTGCCGGCAATGCCGGAACCAGCAGCAGGCTTACCACACAACTCGCCATCAAAGCCTTACGTCTAAACCTCATGATTAATATAAATGCCACTTACCAACAGCATTGTCAACATTACCCCCTTGCCTTCCCGGAGGCACGGCAAGGAGGAACCGCCAGGGTCTGCCTCAGGAATAATGAAAATCCCCACCCTTGCCGACAAGGGATTACAATCCGGCAATGGAATCAATACCAGGGACAGGAATCGAACCTGCACGTCCGAAGGACACCAGATCCTAAATCTGGCGCGTCTACCAGTTTCGCCACCCTGGCCTTTTGATTACGGTGATCTACTTGAGGGACATTCCCGACGCTGTCAAGGGGAGGAATTACCAATGTGCCCCGCAACAAAACCCTGTCATCAGCCCACGCACTGAGGGCAACTGCCGAAAAACTCCAGCTCATGATAGAGCCCCGAGAATCCGGTCCGGTTCATGACTTCCTTCTCGAGCGTCTCCACCGGGCACTCCAGCTCAAGCGCCTCAATCTTGCCGCAATCCGTGCATACCAGGTAATCAAAATGCTCACCGGGATAGGCAAAGACATAGTAAGCCGCACGTTCATGCAACCCAAGTCTTCGGATGACCCCCTTCTCCTGCAACCTGCCCAGCAGGCGGTATACCGTGGCCTTGTCGCACTGCTCGGAAAGGGATTCCAACCCACACAACTCAGCCAGTGTCCGGGGCCGCTCCGCCCCGATCAGCGCCAGCAACAATTCCTTCATTGCCCTGGTTCGCCTCAGGCCCCGTTTACGGCAGACGGAAATGGCCCACTCAAGGCGTTCTTCGGTTTGTTCTTCCTCTGCCATCGCGATCTCACCCCTTAATACCCTGTGGAATTTGGAATATCAACCCCGCTAACAGGCTCCAGGAGCCCTCAGCCCTCCTATTGCACAAACGGTAATCCCCCTATAGGCTTGCTAAAGAACTGCAATGCAACCAAATACACGAATTGCCATAAAGTTGTCCCTGCCCCTACTCTTTGGTTTAAGCGCCTTTTTCCTTGTCTGCTCATGCGAACGTCAGCCGGTGACCAAGGCATCTGAGCCCCCTAACCCTACTCTTGCCCCAGCACCCGCTGAACCCGCACCCGCTGAACCCGCACCCGCTGAACCTGTCACCACCCAAAGCGCATCCAACAACCCTGCACCTGAGCAAGACCCGAAACCAATGCCGCAGCGCAAGCCCTTCAAAGCCCTTTCTGACGAGCAACTCCGCAAGACGCTCACTCCCCTGCAATATCAGGTCACCCAACATGAAGGCACCGAGCGCCCCTGGACCAACAAGTATGACAAACACTTCGATGAAGGAATCTATGTGTGCATCATTTCCGGGGAAGCTCTTTTCTCCTCAAAGGACAAGTATGATTCCGGTTGCGGATGGCCGGCATTCACCAAGCCGATAGACAACGGGAAAGTTGAGACCAAAACCGACTTCAAGATCGGCTACGCGCGAACCGAGGTGCGCGGCAAGACCGGAAATTCCCATCTTGGCCATGTATTCGATGACGGCCCCGAGGAAAAAGGCGGGATGCGCTACTGTATTAACTCAGCCTCGTTACACTTCATCCCCAAGTCCAAACTCGTCGAGGAGGGATACGGTGAATACCTGCACCTCTTCGCCGGGAAAAAGGGAACCCCCGAGTAAACTGGTGATCGCCCCGGAAACGATCCAGGCTATCGGCGGGGAAATAGCCATCCGCTGGAATGACGGGAACGAGAGCTACCACCCGATGGAATTTCTGCGCGCCAATTCACCGAGCGCAGAAAACCAGGGGGAAACAGAC
>CAWVVE010000512.1:0-2310 GCA_963933075.1 uncultured Verrucomicrobiaceae bacterium
TATTCGGAGCGTTGGGTCCGCCTGAGGATCAGCCGCAAGCGGTGATTATTTCCCGCCTCCGGCTGCCTGCCGGGCTTCGGCAAGGAGGTTCTTCATTTTCTCGTGTTGCTCACTGAAGGCTGGTTTCCCGGCGAGGTTCATATACTCATTAGGGTCATCCTTCAGGTTGTAGAGTTCCGCCATCGCGGATGTCCCCCATTCCGCATAACGCCAGTCCTTGGTGCGGATTGATCGACCGAGCTTTGCCCCGCGACTGACGACGGTGTAGGCATATTTTTTCCCGGGCAAGAGGGGATTTTTAAGAAGCGGCACGAGGCTTTTTCCCTGCAGCAGGCCTTGTGCATTAAGTCCGCACAACTCAAGCAGTGTTGGGTGGAAGTCCACAAGCTCCACAAGGGCATCAGTGCTTGCCCCGGCGCGGGTCATTCCGGGTACGCGAATAATCATTGGCACGCGGGCACATTCCTCAAAAAGGGTAACTTTTCCCCACATGAAGTGCTCACCGAGATGGTAACCATGATCCGAGGTGAATATGACGATGGTGTTTTCCCATAGATTGTGCGCATGGAGGGCCTTAAAGAGCATCCCCAGCTGTGCATCAATATAGGAGATACAGGCATGGTAGGCCTGGGTGTATTCCCGGCGCAGGCTGTCGTTCTCGCGGGCCATCTCAAAGCCAAAGGACTGGAACCGTTTCACCATGGCCAGTGCCGGCATGTCTTCCCAGTCATTGGCAGGGCTCAGCGGAAACTTCAGTTTGTCTACTGGATATTGATCGAAGTATTTCTGGGGTGCCAGAAAAGGCACATGCGGCTTCTGGATTCCGCAGGCAATGAAGAAGGGTTTTTCGCCATAACTCTTTTGATCGAGCCAACTGATGATTTGCCGGACATTCTTACCGTCCTTGTGCTGTTCATCACCCAGGCCGGTCGGCCCGTATCCCGGGGGTGTTTGTCCCCTGGTCTGTGTGGAGAGTTTTTGCACATGGGCTTTCCAGTTTTTCCGGTTGGCTCGCAACTCAACGGAACCGTTCTCAGCTTCATAGGTTTTCCGTGCCATCGTAACCAGCGGTAACTCGTCATTCTGGAACATGATTTGTTCATGCCAGGAAATTTCGCCCTGCTGATGCCTTGATGAGTGGAAAATTTTACCAACGCTGGCAGTCCAGTAGCCGTTGGACTTGAACTGCTGAGGCATGGAGACACTGCCCGGGCGGGATTGGCGAATATCCGCAGTGTTGCTGAGGACTCCTGTTGTCTCGGGGTAGAGTCCGCTGAGGAATGAGGCGCGGGAAGGTCCACAAACCGGATACTGGCAATAAGCGCGGCGGAAGGTCATGGAATTGCTGGCAAGTGAGTCGAGGGCAGGAGTGTGTATTGACTGGTATCCTGAGGGCGAGACGTGCGTGTTCAGGTCATCGCACACAATAAACAGGACGTTGGGTGCCCTGGTTGTCGGGTTGGTTTTTTGTTGTTCACGTGCCTTTCTTCGTGCTTCGCGCTTTTGCTCTCGCTTGAGTTCACGTGCCTTCCCTTTGGTTGTCGGGTGCTTGGCGGCTAACGGTGCTTTTAGCCCGGCGCCGGCAGATACCATCATTGTGTTCAACCACTTTTCATGGAGATCAAAGAGCTCGCTGGCCTTGGCGGGGTTCTTTGCTGCGAGATCCTTGGTTTCCGAGGGGTCCTCCTCAAGGTCATACAGGCTGAATTTCTCCCTGAACCCGTGAGCTTTCCAGCCGCCCTGGCGCACTGCCCATTCCCCCTTCGGGAGCCCGCTGTTCCAGAACAGATTCGTGTGATGGGAGTCTGCTTGGCCGGTGAGCAGTGGCAAAATGCTCTTGCCATCAAAATGGTTGTCTTCCTTGAGCTCAACACCTGCCGCCTCAAGTGATGTGGGCAGGATATCGATGGAAGTGACCGGCGTGTTAATGACGCGTCCGCCCTTGAACTTCGCGGGCCAGCTGATGATCCAGGGTGTCCTTATGCCCCCCTCGTTGAGACTTCCCTTGAAGCCGCGGAGGATTCCATTGTTGGCTTCCATGGCCTTGGAGCCGCCATTGTCGGTCAGGAAAAACAGCAGGGTGTTCTGCCACAGGTTCTCGTCCTTGAGTTTCTTGACCACTGCTCCAACTCCAAGGTCGAGGTGGTAAAGCATGGCCATGAGAGTTGCGCGTTTCTCCGATATTCCCGGGAATTCAGCCTTATAGCGTTCAATATCCTCCCTGGGTGCCTGTGCAGGAGCGTGCACCGCGTTATAGGCGAGATAGAGGAAGAACGGTCCGCTCTTTTTGTCTGTGATGAATTTCACGGC
>CAWVVE010000513.1:0-2302 GCA_963933075.1 uncultured Verrucomicrobiaceae bacterium
AGGGAGAGTCAGTGGCCTAGCCCATAGAGGGCATCCACCATGTCCAGTGCCTTTGGCCCGGGAAGAACCCCGTAGCTCATCTGGTTCATGGTGTAGGCAAAGGCCAGATTATTCTCGGGATCGGCAAAGGCCAGGCTGCCGCCGGCGCCCGGGTGGCCAAAGGACTTTTCCGATCGGCCGAACATCCGCCGCCGCCCGGCAGCGGGCGCATCCTTCATAAATCCCGCACTGAAGGCGCTCTCCATGCAGAAGACCTCATCCCTTCCGGAAACAAGGACAACGGACATCGACTGCAATACCTGTTCCGGGAAGTAACCCTTCCCCTCCCAGTCCCCTCCCCCCGCCAACATGGCATAAAACTTCGCCAGACCGCCGGCCGTCCCGATGCCGCCCAGTGCCGGCCAGCCCGCATTCCAGGCATCAGGAAAATTCATCCCGGAAATTGCCGCCAGTCCCGCGGGTGAGGCAAAAGCGCGGCGGGTCAATGATTGCCGGTCGGCAAAGGAGCGATAGAAATCCGCTTCTCCCTGCGGGTCGGACATATGCCCCGCATACAGTGTCGCCACCCTGCCATGCTCGGCCTCCGGCAGGCCTATCCAGAGGTCAAGACCCAGCGGATCGCCGAATTCCCTGCGAAAGTAGCTGCCGAGTCTAATTCCCGCGATGCGGAGCACGATCTCATCCAGGAGAAACCCGAAAATACGCGCGTGATAACCGTGCCGGGAACCCGGCTGCCAGAGAGGCTGCTGGTCCTCAATGGCAGAGATCACCGCAGCGTGGTCAAAAATGGACACCTCCCGGTCCAGTGCTGGCAGTCCCGCCTGATGCGAGAGGATCTCTTCAAAGCTCACCCCCCCCTTGCCCGCGCGGGCAAATTCCGGCCATACCCTGGCCACCGGGTCGCCGAGCGCAATGCCTGACCGGTCGAGCAGGTGCAAAAGACATGCGGAGGAAAGCCCCTTGGTGGCCGACCAGAAAGGCACAAGGCTATCATGGCGCCAGGCACGGGTTTCATCCCTGTCGCAAAATCCGGCGGCAAGTGAAAGAACCTCTTCACCGTAATGCCACACTGAAACAGAGGCACCGATCTCATCACGGTTGGCGAAGTTTTCGCCAAAGGCCTTTTCCACAGCGGCAAGCGACGGCTCAAATGCCGAGTTGTTCATCACTTCAAAGGAGGTCTTTTAAAGTGCACCCTGCAGGGCAGCAAGGTCGGGATCCTTGCGGGCCACGTCGACGAGGCTCTTATCCATATCAAAGGATTTTTGCAGGCAACTGCGCGCAGTCTCAACGTCGCCTATTGCCGCCTGGTAACACCCCTTGTTGTAGTGATAGATGGCTTCATCACGAACTGATTCAGGTGCCTTCTCGAGAAGAGCAAGGGCATCCTCAGTGCGGCTCAGTTCATGCAGGCAGTATGCACCGTGAATAAACCCGGCACCATTGTGCGGTTCCATGCGGCGCAATTCCTCACTGAAGCCAAGGGCATCAGCCCACTTTTCATCCTTAATGAGGAGGAGGAGCTTCATCTGGATAATTGAAGGGTTTACCGGGAAATTCTTCTCAACCGAGCGCAACTCCTCCCAGGCATCCTCATTCATTCCAAGTTCGTAATAACCGCGCACAACCTGAAGCATTGCTTCACTGTTGGAAGTGGGATCATTAAAGCAGGCCATTGTCTTGTTGCCGGGGCGTTGTTTCTTGGGTTTCCCGGACTGGGCAAACCTCGAATTGGATTCGGCAATGGTCAAGCCCGACAGGACAAATTCACACCGGAAAAAACCTAGCGCAACTTTTCAAGGTTCCTGCGGATAGTCTCGTCCTCCGGATTCAGCGCAGCCGCTTTTTCCCACGCAACGCGAGCCCCGCTCCTGTTGCCCTGGTTTACGCAGGCAAAGCCAAGATTGCTCCACCCCAGGACAGACTTGGGATCAAGTTCTACGGCTTTCCGGCAAGCCTTCTCCGCTTCTACCCAGCGCTCTTTCTGCAGGTAGACATACCCCAGGTTGACATGCCCCATGGCATTGGAATCATCAAGCCTGGTCGCCTTCTCCAGCAAAGCCTGCGCCTCGTTGAGTTGCCCTTTTTTAACCAGCAGCAACCCAAGGTTCATGTAAGCCCTGGGATTTGAAGCACTGCTCTTGATTGCTGACCGGTAAACATTGATGGCTCCTTCGATGTCGCCCTGCTGTTCCAGAAGCCATCCGCGGTTCACATCCGCGGCAGCACCCTTGATGGAATGCGCACCAAGTTCCCTGGCCTTTGCCGTCATGCGGCGGGCCCGTTCATGATCTCCGGATTT
>CAWVVE010000514.1:0-2284 GCA_963933075.1 uncultured Verrucomicrobiaceae bacterium
GGGGGCAGGGCCGGCCGCAGCAAGTCCCTGGTAGAGCTGGTGGATCTTTTCCCCACCCTCTCCGCGGCGGCTGGACTGAAATCTCCCGGGGGCCTGCACGGAATCAGCCTGCTGCCCATCCTTAGCGACCCTGCCGCCCGGGTGAAGGAGAGCGCCCTCTCCATCCATGGCAGTGGCGTCTCGATGCGCATCGCCGGGTGGACCTACACCCGTTACAAGGATGGCAGTGAGGAACTCTACGACATGGAGAAGGATCCCGGGCAGCTTAGCAACCTTGCCTTTGGTAAACAGGATGAGTATGTAGACCGGCTCAAAAAAGTTCGCGTAATTTTCAACAAGCGCCTCAAGGAGGCGGGATTAAAGCCGGGAAAATTGCACAATTCCCGCTGAATGCATTCTTTGGCTGTGCCGGTTTGTCATTCAGGGATGTGATGAAAGGACGTTCCACATGCCTATAGTTTGGTGTACACCGGGGGTTTGGCGCTTACAGTGAGGAAGAGCCTAGACCATTGCCCTGCAATCCGTTAGATATATTGGATATTGCAGGCTTAATTGGCCCTAAAAGACATGATTATTTTTTCCCGTCGTTATTTTTTTCTCTGTGCTGTTACGATCGCTGTGGTGTTTCCCTCCAGCGCGTATTCCGCCCCCGGTAATAAAGTGGATTTTGCCAGGGATGTTTTACCTATCCTTTCCAACAAGTGCTTTGCCTGTCACGGACCGGACACCAAGAAAAAATCCCAGTTGCGGCTGGATTCTGAATTAACGGCGATGGCGGATCGTGATGGGGTGCGCGCAATTGATCCCGCCAATCCCGCCAATAGCGAGATTCTCATCCGGTTGCATGACAAGGAGGATCCCATGCCACCGGAGGATGCAGAGAAGCAGCTCACGGTAAAGGAGCGAGAGATACTCAGCGCATGGGTTCGGCAGGGCGGAAAATATGCCGAGCATTGGGCATTTGTTCTGCCCAGGAAACAGGCCGGCAAGAAGGATATTGATTCCTTTATTGCCACCCAGCTTGAAGAGGAGGGGGTGGAATTCTCGCCTGAGGCTGACCGGGCTACCTTGGCCAGGCGTGCGGCTCTGATACTGACCGGATTGCCGCCGGAGCCAGAGCAGTTGTCCAGGTTCCTCGCCGACAGTGGCCCTGAGGCATACGGCAAACTGGTCGAGGAGTTGTTGGCGAACCCCAGATATGGCGAACATCAGGCGCGCTACTGGCTGGATGCAGTGCGGTATGGTGATACGCACGGGCTGCACCTCGATAACCGGCGCGGCATTTATCCCTACAGGGACTGGGTGGTGAAGGCGCTCAATGACAACTTGCCGCTGGATGATTTCATTACCTGGCAGTTAGCCGGCGACTTGTTGAAAAGTCCAACACTCGAACAACGGGTGGCGACAGGCTTTGTGCGGATGAACCCATCGACGGCTGAGGGTGGAGCAATCCCTGATGAGTTCCAGGCGAAGAATACCTTTGATCGCACAGAGACCCTGGGAACGGTGCTGTTGGGCATGACCCTTACCTGTGCCCGTTGTCATACCCACAAGTATGACCCTATTAAGCAGGTCGAGTATTACCGCCTGTATGCATTCTTTAACAATACAGCGGAAGGTTCAATGGATGGTAACAGGTATGAATATGCGCCGATAATGAAAGCCCCCGCTGACGGGGATCAATGGCGTAAGTGGCATACACTTGAAAGCGATCGGGATAAAATCCTTGCCGAGGCTGAGGCCGGCCTCAAGAAAAACCAGCCCGGGCAATCCCCGTCGATAGAGCAGTGGCAGAAATCAGGCGTCAAGGACCGGTTAAAGATGATTGCTGATCCCAACGGTCCTTGGAAGCAAACCGGTTTGACGAAGCGGGCGAGTGACCTTACGGCACTGGTTTCCGCGGCGGAGAAGAAATTCACTACCACCTTGGTGGCTCAGGAACGCGGCACGCCACGCGTGACCAAGATGCTCACCCGGGGTGAATACAACCTTCCCTTTGGGGATTCACTGACACCTGATGTGCCTGGAATCTTGAACAGCTTTCCCGAGGGAGCTCCAAGGAACCGCCTCGGCTTGGCGCAATGGATGACTGCACGGGACCAACCATTGGTCTCGCGCGTTCTGGTCAACCGTGTCTGGCAGCGGGTATTCGGCCACGGACTGGTGCGTACGCCGGAGGATTTCGGCGTGCAGGGAGAGCAGCCCACGCATCCTGAGTTGCTTGACTGGCTGGCAGTGGAATTGCAGGACAGCGAGTGGAATCTCAAACATTTATTGCGACTTA
>CAWVVE010000515.1:0-2276 GCA_963933075.1 uncultured Verrucomicrobiaceae bacterium
GAAACACGGCGAAGCCGCTGCCGGTGATTTTTGCAGCCGCCTCAAAGTCAACCATTCCCAGTCGTTCTACAATTTCGACATGATTTTCGAGCGGATAAGGGGCATCCATTTTCTCGCCCCATTCCCGGATTACCGGGTTGGCTGTTTCATCTTCCCCGACCGGACAATCCGGATAGGGGGTATTTGGCACGCTCAATAGCATGTCGCGCTGGCTGATTTCAGCTTCATCAACCTCTTCGGCGAGAGTTTTGAGCCTTTGGCCGATATCGCGCACACCCGCTTCAAGCTCAGCGGTGTCCTCTCCTGCCTTCTTCTTCGCACCGATTTGCTTTGAAAGGGCATTACGCTCACCCTGCAGGGCTTGTTTTTCCGTCTCGCTCCGGCGCCGGATTTCATCACACTCAAGGAGCCTGTCGATGAGTTCATGGGAGTCTCCACCGCGGCTATGGACGCGCTGCTTGATGTTTTCGGAGTCTTCGCGGATGCGCTTTATGTCGAGCATGGCGGCAGAAGGTAGCGCAAACAGGGCGTTCGACAACCAGTGGTGATGGTGCCCGGGAATTCAGGCTTTTTCCTTTTATCCCTTAAAGGACGGCCGGTTTACGCATGCGAGTAACGTGGGGAGCGGAGTGGAATGATTGACGGGTGAGAGCAACGGAAACCAAGGCAGCATATGGGATTTGTTTTTTCCCTTGTGCGTGGGTAATTGGATTGCTTGGCAAAGAGACGAAAAACGTGCGGTCGGCCCGTAATGGTGACCCTTATAGCGGCGATGGATAAGAATCGCCTGATAGGCACAGGTCAGGGAGGCTTGCCCTGGCATGGGATACCGCGAGATAAGAAACATTTGCGGGATTACACCGCGGGCAAGGCCCTGTTGCTCGGGCGCCGTACTTTTGAGGAAATGCCCGGATGGTTCGGGAAGGATGATCGACCGATCGTTATAACGCGAAACCCGGCTTACCGCCCGGGAGAGGACTGCTTCGTGGCCGGAGGCTTCGATCAGGCCCTGGACCTGGCGGTTGAATTCGGCAGGGATGAATTGGTGGTATGCGGAGGGGCTGAAATTTACCGGCTAACATTACCCTTTGCTGACCGCCTGGTCCTGACCCTGCTGCACGGAAGTTTTCATACTAAAACCGGGGGAGTATTTTTTCCCGAGTGGCAAGAAGAGGAGTTCGAGGAGGTGAAACGTGAAGACTTTGAGGCAGATTCCGGGACACCTTTATCAATGACGTTTCTGCACCTGACTCGACGGCGCGGAGGCAAGCACCCGGATTGTTGATGCACTGGTTGCACCGTTAACGGCATGAGCCGTAATTGTCCATTTGCCTGGTGCAAGAACAAGAAATGGGGAAACCAAGCGCCGTCCATTTGCCCTCCAGACAACCCCCCCGGAATCGCTGCGCAGCGCAATTTTTTGCTGATCATTGGGCAGGTCGTGATCGACGACAAAGGTTGCGCCATCCTGCGGGGTGAGGATACGGGGACCGCCGTCCATCTGGCCAAGGGTTACTGCTGAGAGGTGGTTAAATTTTGAGGAACACCACAGGGCGTATTCCTCGGGCAGGGTAATGCTGCCCGTTGAGTCGTAGAACATGTCCGAGGATTTTGTCGGCTTGGTACCGGCCAGGAAAATTTCGGAGATCCGGGACCGGGTTTGTGTTCCGGGCAGCATTCCTGTCAGGGAGTCAACAGGGATTCTGGGAAGGGTTGATTCCGGCAACGGTCGGGCATCGCGATTTACGGCTAGATATGTCATCATACGACGCCAGGCGGGGGCGGCGGAATCAATCGTGGTGGATCCGTTCATTGTACGGCCGTTCAGGTTGCCGACCCAGATAGCAACCGTGTAATCGTGATCAAATCCCACGGTCCAGGCATCGCGGTGCGAGCTGCTGGTGCCGGTTTTTACCGCGCTCCGGTGATCGTTGATGTGCAATACTGAATGGTGTCCGAATGAGGCGGAGCGCGCGTGGTCATCGGCAAGGATGTCGGAAATTATTTCCACTGCCCCGGCGGATGCCATCCGGTGTGGCAGTGCAGGTTCGTCTGCCAGGAAAGTTGGCGGTAAGGCAAGCCCCGAGCGGGCCAGCCCGGCATAGGCGCAGGCAAGGTCAAGCAAGCGGACTTTGCGGTTTCCGAGAACAAATCCCGCGCCAAGTCCGTCGAGTTCCTCGTGTGTGTGCAGTCCCCAGCGGGTTAAGGCTTCGAAGGCTGACCGCGGTCCTGCGCGGTGCAGGGTGAGGACTGCAGGGATATTAAGCGAATTTCCC
>CAWVVE010000516.1:0-2270 GCA_963933075.1 uncultured Verrucomicrobiaceae bacterium
CGCATGGCATGACACTCGATATTCCTGCAGGCAAGGTTTACTGGGTGGACACCGGAACCAATCGTGTTGCAGGAAGCAAGGGAAGCATGGCGGTAAACCGCGGCAACATGGACGGTATCGGTCCGCATGAAGTGATCGCAGCAGTCAACCAGCCATGGGACATCACCCTGGATGCCCGCATTACCACCTATCCGGAATGGGTCCAGCAACGCTTCACAAAGGATGCTCCGCCCTCCCTGTCAGATCCCACCGCCAACCCCGACCGCGACCGCCACAATAACCTGCTTGAGTATTTCACAGGGCTCAATCCCCTGGCTCATGAAAACATGCCGTTGACAAGCCACGCCCGCATGAACGGCAGCCTGCTCTTTAGCCATCGCCAGACCCTTTCCCCGCTGACCGATGTGCTCGCCACCATCGAGATATCTTCAGGCCTGGGAACCTGGAACTCCGGTGCCGCCTTTACCGAAATACTTGAAACAAACCGCAGTGATGATGCCCTGAGCGTTGTCCATCGAGCCAAACAGGAGATTATCCAGACTCAGCGGACTCTCTTTATGCGACTGAAGGTTGATCTCCTTAGCCCATGAAGCTGCGCCATGCCACAAATGACGATTCCCCCGCACTTATTGCACTCATTGATGCAGCCTACCGGGAATACGGCGAGGTGATGCACACAGCCGGTGCCGACAGTGACCTGCTGGAAATTGAAGGGCGCTATTGCGGCAGGGAAGGGGACTTTGTCGTGCTTGAAGACGATCAGCAAAACATCGTTGGCTGCCATGCCACCCTTCCCATTGATCCCGCTGCCGGTCTGCTGACTTTCCGGAGACTGTATCTTGAGAAATCCCTTCGCGGTGGCGGGCATGGGATAAGGCTCATGGACTGGGCAGTTCAATGGGCCCGTGAAAAGGAATACCGGCAGGTTGAATTCTGGTCGGACACCCGGTTTACGCCCGCACACAAATTTTTCGATACTTATGGTTTCGAGCGCACAGGGGAAATCCGTGACATGGATGATGGCGCACTGCCCTATTCCGAGTATTTCTTCCGAATGAATCTCACGGCCGCCGGTGCCTGAACGCATGGGAGATGCGGGTGCATCTCTGGCAGCATTGACAAAAAATACTCCTTGCCCTCTCAGGGCGCACTCGGCACCTCAGGGCCTCTCAATCGGCCGGGTGGGTCTATTACCAAACTGTTCGCCATTACCAAGCACACCAACTTTCTCCCAGCCTTCTAAATCGGAATTGTAATAAATCCAGGCCCTGGTGTTGTGAAACTGGGTTGATTCATCAAGAAGCCGCGGTGGCTCACCCAGGAAAGTAATCGACTCCAACATGCCGCAATCCGCAAAGGCACGCATGCCGATGCTCTTTACGCTGGCCGGTATGGTAATGGACCTCAGCGCAGTGCAGTTATAGAAGGCCCCGTCCCCTATGTAGGTAACTCCATCGGGTATGGCGACCTTTTCCAGGTTCTTATTATTATAAAACGCCCCGCTTTCAATTCGTGTTGTGGTCACGGGCAAAACCACACTGGTTAATTGGTTGGCATCCATGAACGCCCCCTCACCAATGACCTCAACAGTAGCCCCGTTAATCTTCCCGGGAATAACAAGTTCACCCTTCACCTCCTTCGCCTGCGACCTGGTAAGAGCAATCTCTACCTGCTGCACATTGCCATTCCCGTCATCACCGAACTTATACTTCCAGATTAAATCTTTGATCTCCTCCGATCCTTCCGATCTCCCTGCGGTGTTCTCGCTGCCATTGGGCTTGGCTTGCTTTGGTGTCAAGGAGGTGATGGGCTCTTTCGATGATGCCGAGTTCTCTTCCTTAACCGAATCCTTACATCCCAGGATGAAAATGAGAATTATTAAAAAGAATTTGGTGATTTTCATGATATTACTAATAATAATTTCGTCTCTACTCAGGGCTGTCGCAAGCAAATACTCTCCGCCAGCAGGAGAAAACGACTTCAGGAGGAAGAAGATTTAATACCGACCTAAGGCAATACAGGGAGGCTACTGCAGCAATCCCTGCTCAAGGATTGCTGGAAAACAGCATCCCGTCACGCCCACTGACCCATGCGCTTTATTCCCTCTATACACTGCCTGTTACCTTCCATATCATGAAAATCACCAGTCAGTTGCTGTGCTTCATTTCCCTTGCTTTCGTCTCACCATTACGAGGGAAATTACATGTCCCAAACCTCTTTGGTGACAACATGGTCCTGCAGCAAAACACCAGCAATGCCGTCTGGGGATT
>CAWVVE010000517.1:0-2262 GCA_963933075.1 uncultured Verrucomicrobiaceae bacterium
AAGAAAACACCGGTAGCGGCAATCAGGATGGCAGCGGCAGCGGCAAGGGGCCTGAGGAAGTGGAACCTGCTGATGTTTTCCGCTGCCTTCGCAGGTTGGTTTTCTGTTTCAGGGAGCGCATCGAAAATTTCAAGAATCCTCGACTGCAATGGCGGAGGAACCTTGGCGGGTGAGAGCTCACGTAGGGTGGACTCAAAATTTTCGTCTTCGCGGGCCATTTTTCTATTAAAGCGTCAATCAGAGGGAATTTGGTTTAAGTATTTTACGCAATGCCTCAAGTGCGTATCGATAGCGGGAGGCTGCTGTATTGGCCGGGATTTCGAGGATATCGGCAATCCGGGCAAAGGTCAGCTCCCCCCATATTTTCAGGACCAATACGTCACGGAAGTTGTCTGGAAGTTGAGCAATGGCCTTTTGCAAGGCTGTTGATTTTTCTTTTTCCTCCAGTCTGGCCGTTCCGAACCAATCGCCGGCGGGAGCATGATCAGAAACCAGATAGTCTGAACTCTGCTCGCGCCGGGTTCGTCGTGTGTTTTTCCTTGCCATGTCAATGGCAGCGTGGCGCAAGGCGGTGTAGGCAAGTGGTAGCGGGGGAGGCTCCCATTTTTCGTTATTCCCGGATCCATAGGATTTCCAGAGGCGGAGCATGGCGTCTTGAAGAATATCCTGGGCATCAGCCTCGACATGGGTCTGGCTGCGTGCGAACAACAGCAGTCGCGTGCCGTTAAGCAGGAACCATTTTTTCCATGCTGATGACAGGTCGTCGTTCATCAATCTCGTGCCAGGCAGTTACTATATAACATGGCGAACATACTCTGCACGCAGTGTCCCCCCTGCAAGGGCTGAGTTTTACGGGGCCTTGTTGACTTGACGTCGTAAGCCACTGGCGCCAGCATTGCCAGTGAGAGTAAACTGATGATTGAACCAACGCTCCTTGTTCTTGCGGCAGGAATGGGCAGCCGATATGGCGGCCTTAAGCAGATGGATGCGATGGGTCCTAACGGTGAGACCGTGATGGACTATGCCGTGTTCGATGCTATTCGATCCGGGTTTGGGAAAGTGGTGTTTGTGATCCGCAGGGATTTTGAGCAAGCCTTCAGGGAGCATGCCGGGAGGCGTTTTTCCAGCCGGATAGAAGTGGATTACGCTTTCCAGGAGCTTGATGAATTGCCAGTTGGCTTTTTGGTTCCTCCCGGAAGGAAGAAGCCCTGGGGGACAGGCCATGCGATCCTCATGGCATCCAGGGTGGCCGCAGAGCCTTTCGCGGTGATTAATGCGGATGATTTTTACGGCAGGGAATCCTATGAGCAAATGGCGAGGTTTTTGGTCAACAGCCAGGGGGACATACAACCGTCGCCTTTCTGTATGGTAGGGTTTCCATTGAAGAATACCCTCTCGGAGTTTGGCAGTGTTTCCCGTGGGGTCTGTGATATAGGGAGCGATGGCGCACTTCAGTCGGTGACTGAATTGACAAGGATTGAAAAGATAGCTGCCGTCGCGCGCCATGTTGAGCCTGACGGTTCGGAGATTGCCTTATCCGGTGAGGAGATTGTCTCTATGAACATGTGGGGATTTACTCCGGCAGTGTTTGATTACCTTGAGGACCTGTTTGTGGAATTCCTTGAAGAAGCGGGGACGGAAATGCAGTCGGAGTTTTACATTCCATTTGCGGTGGATGACATGGTCAGGCACAAGTCAGCCACAGTTCAGGTATTGCGGAGTTCAGGATCCTGGTTCGGAGTGACCTACAAGGAGGATCGCGATCATGTGGTCAGAGCTATTGCCGATCTGATAGAAAAAGGGGATTATCCCGCTCGTCTCTTCAATTGAAGGGGATTTGGGCACAATTTGCCCTCAGAGAGATCCTATGGGCACTTAAGTCGTCCGGGAAATCTTCACCTCTAAGGAATTTTATATATCCTTAATATCTTATAGTTCAAGCTGTTGCATTGAAAGTAGGGCCTCTGGAGCGTGTATTTTTTTTAAATTATAGAAACCATAAAAAAATCTTGCCATTCGCTATAAAAACTATAATTTATGTATCAACCACAGGTGCGAGGAGATCCACAAACAAACACAGTGCACCAGACAATGAACACCCATATAACAAACAAAGCCTTCACGTTGATTGAAGCAATGATCGGTATTGCTGTCTTGGCAGCAATGGCAATCATATCCTTCTTCGGGGTCACGGAGATAAGAAGGTCCGTCCAGTCGAAGAAACTTGACCAGGATGTTGCCGTAGTTAACAGCGCAGTTCGC
>CAWVVE010000518.1:0-2251 GCA_963933075.1 uncultured Verrucomicrobiaceae bacterium
AGGTTGATGAAGATCATCATGAGGCATTGCTTGGAATTGCTCGTGATCTTGCAGATTCTCAAGTGAACCGCATTGACCTCCGTAAAGGCATGCTCAAGGCGCTTGGGCTGCGCTCAAGGTTCTGGGACTGGATGCATGATCGCGCCAAGAAAAGGAGCGCAGGAGCATGAGCGAGACCAGCAGCGAACTCTATAATCGCTCAGCGCAGGATTGGAAACGAGCCGAGCCGAGGCTTCTTTCCGATTTTACGGCCCGCCCCTTCCTTTTGTCATGGTGCGGAAGGGTTAACTCACAGACTGTCCTTGACCTCGGTTGTGGCGAAGGGTATTTCGCGCGGCAACTCAAGCAGCGTGGAGCCTCTCGGGTCGAGGGCATTGACAGTTCCAGGGAAATGATCAGTGCGGCCACTGCCACCGAGAAGGCAGAACCGCTGGGAATCCGCTATCAGGTTTCCGATGCCACACAATTGTCCGGTTTCCGTGACGGGGAGTTTGACCTTGCCGTCGCGGTTTTCCTCTTCAACTACGTCGACAATGTGAAGATGACGGAAATCATGAAGGGGATATTCCGGACTTTGCGCATTGGCGCTCGCTTTATCTTTTCCGTTCCGCATCCGTTATTTTCTTTCCTCCATGACGAAACTCCTCCATTCCTCTTCCAGCGCAATGGCGCCGGATATTTTTCCGGACGCAACGAGCTTTTCGAAGGTCAAATATGGCAGCGCGACGGGAGCAGCGTGCCGGTTCGATGTATCCACAAGACCCTTGACGACTACTTCAGGGCGTTGACTGCGGCAGGATTCACCTCAATGCCGGACATTCAGGAACTCTATGTACAACCGAAACACCTGCAGGTGGATCCACAGTTCTTTGGACCCCTGAAGGACAAACCCCTGCACCTTGCTTTTCGAGTAACCCGTTGACTTACCTCATAGATGATCGCGCTAAAACATCACGAGATTGCCCTTCCCCCGGCCCGGTCGTTTACCTGGGACGCTAAGAGTTTACGGTCAATAACGAGCTGGCGCATGCAAGTTGCAGGGGCAACTCTCCACGAATTCCAACAGGCTGTTTCAGGCCTTTCCCTGGATAACACATTCCTCGATAATTACTCTCACGGTGACATCAAAATTCCCAGCCTGGAAAGACTTGCCGGCCGGATAAAGCATGAACTTCAACATGGGTCGGGTGTTGTTTGGCTAAAACCCATCTGCAACTCGGAATTCAACACCGCCCAGAAGAAGTTCTTTTACCTCGCGATTGGAGAGGCCATGGGCAGCACCATGGGAAACTACGGTCGGCTCTACGATGTGCGAGATCGCGGAGGATCCTACAAGAAGCAACCAATTCCCGTCTCCCAGACACACGCAACAACCGGGTTCCATACCGACAGCAGCGCGCTGAACACCATGCCGGACATTGTTGCCCTCCTCTGCCTCCGGCCGGCGCACACAGGGGGGGCATCCCTCATCGTCAGTGCCGCAAGAATTCATGAGGAACTCCGTAAAAATGACCTGGACACATTAAAAATCCTTTACCGTGAATTCATTCGCGATGTCGTCACCCCGGGAAGTTGCAAGTCAGAGAGTCCCTTGACCAATAACCGATTCCCGATTTTCTCTAGGGGACTCTATTCACCGGGGGTTTCATTCCGTTACATGCGCTATTGGATTGAGAAGGGGCACCTGGAAGCAAACATAAGGCTCACAGAAAAGGAGATTTCAGCCCTGAATACACTTGATGAAGTCCTCAATCTACCAAGATTGGCAGTGAAATTTAAACTCGCAGCCGGCGATCATTTGTGGGTGAACAATCACCTCGTCGCCCACAATCGCACAAAGTATGGGGAAGATCCCCAACGACCACGCCACTTTGTGCGGATGTGGATTTCCACCCCGTCAGGATCCCGGTAGCCCGTCAGGAGCGCCCTGAAATGCGGCACGCTGCTTTCAGGACGTTTGCAAACTTACCTTTCAGGAGTTTACATACCGGCTACATGCAAGCCCTGCGTATTAATACGCTCCCTTAGCTCAGTTGGATAGAGCAACGGATTTCTAAATCACTAAGAGGGGTTTGTGCATTTTTGCATCGTCTTGCAGTGCTTTGCGTCACAGACAGTTAGCAATAAAACCGGGTTGCCCTCAGTTCTCCGCGTTGCGCCGATTTGCACGATTATTAAGCAGTGACCGTAGTACTACGCCGTAGTACCACGCCACCCCCAATCACCCGGCGGGATGGGTTAGTTGGTCGGT
>CAWVVE010000519.1:0-2239 GCA_963933075.1 uncultured Verrucomicrobiaceae bacterium
TTCCTCGACCAGAGCCATTCCCCGCGGGCACGCCGCTTTGCCTTCGAGTTAATACGCAAAGCTGATCCCACCACCGCCAAGTCGCTTGTCCCCGGCCTGCTCAACGATCCAAGCCCGGAACTGCGGCGAGATGCAGTTGCTCAACTCATGGAGCAGGCATCCATCATTGCCGACCAAGGAAACAGCAATGGGGCTGTCCTGCTATACCGACAGGCGCTTGGAGGAGCCGTTGATCCCACGCAGGTCAAGCCCATTGCCAGCGCACTCAAGGAACTTGATGTCGAGGTTGACCTGCCTCGTCACTTTGGCTTCCTGATGCGTTGGCATGTAACGGGTCCCTTTGACAATACAAAACGTATGGGCTTTGACACCGTGTATCCTCCCGAGAAGGAAATAAATCTCGCGGCGGAATACGACGGAAAAGGCACAAAGGCGAGATGGCAACCGCTTCTCAGCAGTGATGCCTTCGGCAAGATTGACCTCAACAAGCCGCTGGGATTGCTTAAGGAAACAGTTGGCTACGCCTACACCGAATTCGAGTCGGCAGGATCACGTAGTGCTGAAATACGCCTTGGTTGTAAAAATGCGTGGAAGATATGGTTCAACGGCCAATTGGTCTTCGGCCGCGACGAATACCACCGCGGCCAGCGAATCGACCAGTATAAGCTGCCAATCCAGCTGAAACCCGGCAAAAACACTATCCTTGTGAAGGCCTGCCAGAATGAGCAGACCGAGGAATGGACTGTGCAGTGGGAATTCCAGTTGCGAATATGTGATGCCACAGGCTCAGCAATTCTTGCCTCAAACCGGCAGGCCACACCGCAACAGAAACCCTTAGAACGCAGGCCAAGGCGCCCGAAAAAATCATCATGAACTTTTTTGCCATCATCCCCTGCCTCTACCTCGCTTCATTATCGTTGCTTCCTGCTGCGGACTGGCTGCAGTTCCGCGGCAGCGACAATACCGGCGTTGCCGCCAACAGCAAATTGCCTACTGACCTCGATAAGGATAAGCACATTGCGTGGCAAACGCCGCTGCCAGGCCGAGGACTTTCCAGTCCGCTTGTCATCGGTGAGCGTGTCTTTATCACTGCGGCAAGCACCTCAGACCAGAGCCGATTGCACATTATCTGCCTGAACAGCACCGATGGCTCCATCCGCTGGTCACGAGAATTCTGGGCAACCGGACGAACCGTGTGCCACGAGAAAACATGTAATGCGGCACCCACCCCGGCCAGCGATGGCGCACATATCTATGCCCTGTTCTCGAGCAATGACCTGATTTGCCTGGATCTTGAAGGAAACCTTAAGTGGTTTCGTGGCCTGATGCAGGATTATCCAAATGCCAGCAACAGCCTTGGACTTGCATCCTCGCCGGTAATTACTGCCGGGACACTGGTAGTCCAGATTGAAAATGACAGTGACTCCTTCGCCATGGGCATCGAGCTGAAGAGCGGCGCCAACCGCTGGAAAATACCACGCACAAAACGCGCCAACTGGACCTCTCCGGTAATCCTCAAGGATGGCGTTGTGGCCCTGCAGGGAAGCACCGGAGTTGCCGGCATTGATGCTGCCACCGGCAAAGAACTGTGGAGCTTCGGTGATGGAGCCTCCACCATCCCGTCCAGTTCACCCTCAAAGGATGGATCAACCCTTTATATACCCTCCAACGGCATAACCGTGATCAAGCCAAGGGCGGACAACAATACGCCTGAAGTCCTGTGGCAACAGGCACAATTACGACCGGGAACAGCCAGTCCACTCGTTCACGGGAACAAGCTCTTCATCATCAACCGCGCCGGTGTATTAAATGCCGCCAACAGGGAAAATGGCGAACGACTGTGGCGCATCCGCCTTGAGGGTCCATTCAGCGGGTCGCCGGTAACCACTGGAAACTTTCTCTACATCGCATCTGAAAGAAAAGGACTGCTTCAATGCGTTGACCTCCGCGGCGATGAAGGCAAGGTGGTCGGCACCATTGAACTCGGGGAGACCATCCTTGGCACTGCAGCCCTCTCCTCGGACGCGCTATATATACGCAGTGACAGGAGTTTGTGGAAAATCGCCGAGAAAAAGTAAGCATGCTCGTTGGAATTTCACCGCTGATCAGTCCTGCCCTGCTAGAGACCCTCCACCGAATGGGGCATGGAGATGAAGTGGTCTTCGCTGACGCACACTTCCCCTCAGAGAGCCTCGGTCCGCCATGCCTACGGGCCGACGGCCTGCAAATTGTCGACCTG
>CAWVVE010000520.1:0-2232 GCA_963933075.1 uncultured Verrucomicrobiaceae bacterium
AGCACCCTGGTTGGAGCGGAAGTGCGCAAACAGGCAGGCTGTCCCCCACAGCAACTTGATCCCGGTGCGCTGCTGTTCCTCAAGGAGCACGTCAGCGACAGCATCGAGCGCCTCATTGGACTCCTGCAGGGTCGCCAGCTCGGGCGCCACGTCCCGGTCATGGAAGCAATAAAACTCGACACCGAGCTTTTCCATGAACTCAAAGGCCACCCGGGCACGGTTCTGGGCGTTAACGACCGAATCGGTTCCGTCATCCCAGGGACGTTGCGCCGTGCCGCCGCCAAATGGATCGGCCAGTGGATTGCGCATGGCGTGCCAGTAGGCAATAGAGAAGCGCAGGTGATCCTTCATCGCCTTGCCGTCAACGCTCTCCTCCGCGTTGTAATGCTTAAATGCAAGGGGGTTCTTCGAGTCCGGCCCTTCGTATTGAATTTTCTGGATATCTGGAAATGCTTCGGATGACATGGGATCGTGATCATTCCCCGCCCGGGATTAACCGTCAAGGATGAACAGAGTCCTGACCCACCAAACTTCTTGCCGGGACAACCTGCCCTAAAGGCTGTAAATCCTCATTATTCAAGGGCCTGACGCCACAATTCAGCCTCCCCACTCAAGCCAAGACCAGTAAGCATCCCGGCAATCTTTTGCTCCCCGGGCATCACCAGTGCCTCCGATTCAACCTGCTCAATATCATGGGGAAACTCCGGATGCGGCAAAATCCTGGAGGCGATCGCGTAACAGGCCCAGGCACGCCAACTGCGCAGCTCGGCACGCGGGCCGGACATGCGCGTGGCATAGTGCTGCCAGTGGCGGCGCGGATTGGCTAAGAATTGCCCCTTGCGGTCAGGGCGAGCCTTCAGCATCCAGGCAACCGGTGCATAGGGCATGGGATAAGCGGTTAAAAACTCCTCCTCACCCCGCAGGTCAGCAGACATGGCACGGTTTAACTGCAGCAGCGCCTGTGCAGGAAGGCCGGCGATCCACTTGGTTTGCGCGTATTCAAGGCAAAGCTTATAAAAAGGCTCACCCCGTTCCTGCCCAAGTGCACGGGAATCAGCAGCATCAACCGGCCGGTTAAGGCCCGGTAATAATGGGCAGGGATCGTTCTTTAATGACTCTGGCACTTGGAAAAAAGGAAATTTCAACCGGTCACAGGGCCGCGAATCCAATCCAGTCGATAGTCAGCGTTTCCCCCCATCACAAGCTACCCCTAACCACCCATCGGTATACCGCCCTGGGTAACACCCGGAGCCGGCAGAAGGGTTGATCCCATGAGGTATTCATCGATGGAGCGGGCAGCACCCCGGCCTTCGTTAATGGCCCACACCACAAGTGATTGACCGCGGCGGCAGTCACCGGCAACAAAGACACCTTCCACGTTGGTGGTAAATTTCCCGTGCTCACCGGTGAAGGTCTGCCAGTTGCCGCGCGGATTCTGGGTTTCAAGACCGAGCATTTCCCCCACCTCGAGTTCCGGGCCAACAAAACCGGTAGCCAGCAGCACAAGGTCAGCAGGCCATTGCTTTTCCGAGCCTTCAACCTCGCTGAAGGGCGCCCCACCTTCAACAGGCCTGGACCAGTCCACCTCGACGGTTTTCACGCCTTTGATGTGACCGTTGCCGTCATCCACAAATTCCTTGGCAAGGATATGGTAGCTGCGCGGGTCATTGCCGTGTTTGGCCTTGTTCTCGGCATGCGAATAATCAAGGCGGTAGGTGCGCGGCCATTGCGGCCAGGGATTGTTATCGGCGCGCTCAAGGGGCGGCTTATCAAGAAGCTCGAAATTGATCACGGACTTGCAACCGTGGCGCAAGGAAGTTCCAATGCAGTCGGCACCCGTGTCACCGCCGCCAATGACGATCACGTCCTTGCCTTTGGCTGATGTGTAGCTGCCGTCCTCAAGGCTAGAGTCCAGCAGGCTCTTGGTATTGCGGGTCAGGAAATCCATCGCGAACTGGATCCCACTGAGTTCACGACCGGGATTGCGTCCGGTTGGATCAAAAGGCTTGGTCGCGCCGGTCGCCATGAGCAACACGTCATTTTCCCGCAACAAATCCTCGGGATCAACATACTGCACCTTGCAGCCCCGTTCCTCCATGATCTGGGTCATGTGGCCGGAAACAAAATCCTCTTTCCTTCCCACGTGCGCACAGGTCACGAACTTCACGCCCTCTGCACGCAGCAGGTTAACGCGACGCTCCACAACACCCTTATCCAGCTTCATGTTCGGGA
>CAWVVE010000521.1:0-2220 GCA_963933075.1 uncultured Verrucomicrobiaceae bacterium
AACTGGGTATACGACCCGCCGTAGAGGTTACGGGCGGAGACGATGTTGTCACCGGCCTCCGCAAGGTTGATAATGGAATAAAATACACCGGCGGTTCCCGAGGCGAGGCCAAGCCCGGCCATCTCATGGGCTCCCTCCAGGAGCGCGACGCGCTTCTCAAGCACATCCGTGGTCGGGTTCATCAGGCGCGTATATATATTTCCGAGTTCCTTGAGGGCAAAAAGATTCGCTGCATGCTCCGTCGAGTTGAACACGAAGGAGGAAGTCCGGTAAAGGGGAACGGCGCGGGCATTGGTGGCCGGATCAGGAGCATGGCCGCCATGTAAGGAAATAGTCTCAATATTCATGCCGCGCATGTTAGGTTTACTTTCCAATTACAAAAGCCCTAAATACAAAAAATAAACCCCTTCTTCCCGGACAATCCTAATCCCTTCATCGATTCAATCCCCGGCGGCGAAAAGGCCCTCAAAAGGCATCCCCCCACTTGCCAGGGTTGATCGCTACTGGCCTGCCACAGCCATTCCAAAAAACCCGAACACCTGTAATTTCACTTATTCTTCGGCCTATTTCCCTGAAATATAAACTTATCCCGAGTAAAAAGCGCATTTCTCTAAAAAAACGGACTTGATCTACGTCGCTAATCAAAGAAACTAGGACTAACTGTAAATACCGCCATGAAATCCATCTTCTCGATTATTTTGGCCACTCTTCTACCTTGCGTGGCCGGTGCTGCAGAAATGCGCACATTTACCAGCTCTGACGGCTCGAAAACTCTGAAGGCTAAAATGCTGGATTTTTCGGCCACCAAGGGCACTGCAAGGATTCTCCGTTCCGATGGAAAATCAATGACCATACCGGTCAAAGCCCTCAGCAAAACCGACCAAGGCTACATAACGGATTGGTACCAGTCATCAATGGCCGGACGCCGTTTGGCTATTCGTGTCAGTGACGAGGAAGTCAAGACCGGCGAGAGCAAAGCCAATAACGGCAGGGTTACCGCTTACGATTCGCATTTCAAACTCAACGTCCGCAACAACGGGGACAGCGCATTTGAAAACATTGAGATCAAGTATTGCATCTTTTACACCATCGATGGAGTGGACGGAGCCAAGAACCGGGACCTCGTTTCCAGTGGCACGACCAACATCAGCAGCATTTCTCCGCGCACTGACCAGAATATCACAACAAGCACCGTCAAACTGACCAAGGTCAGGCCCCTGCCGGCCTCACAGTGTGTTGGCGGCACATGAACCAAGTCACCAAAACGCGCGAGTTCGCGCAATGACAAAGTTCGCGGAATGATTGCCAGGTTCTACAGGAATGGCCAGGAATTCAAGGAAGTAGTCTACCCGAGCGGTTTCCGCGGCCAGTGGCAGGGTTGAACGCAAGTCAATTCCCGCTATAGCCCTTACTCAAGGAAATTACCCCACCAGTATAGAAAAATACCCGAATAATAATGTGCAGGGAATCCTGTGACAACTCACGTTGCAGAATTATTTTACGCAACAAGCCAGGCAACCATCCAGACTAAAATGAAAACACCACAAATTCTCCTCATTGTTCTCGCCTTTGCCCTAGGCCTCGGCGTAATGGCAGCCATTAAACGCACAAGCGATGTCGATCAGGCTGCGCTTGAAAATCAGGGGAATAATACGCCGGTTAAAACTCGCTCTGAAGCTCCCGCTCCCACACCTGCAGCAAATACCCAAAAGCCGGCAGATAAATTAAGTGCTCTCCCTAATCCGTCAACCAACACCGGGGATAATGACGTTCAGGATGGTGACATCAACCCTGAAGATGCCATTGCCGAGATCTTTAACAGCCCCCAGGCACGTAGCCTGATGAAGCAGTTTGCCGGGGCAATGACGAAGGGCGCCGACCGCTGGATTGATGGCGCGGTTAATGAATATAAGGACAAGCTAAACCTCACCGATGCCCAGGCGGGTTCCATCAAGGCCAGGATGGCAAGTCTCATGGAGGAGAGCAGCAAGAAGTTCCAGGGTGAACTGGAGGACGATAGCCGCTCAGTGCAGGAGATCATGGAATCCCAGGGTGACTTCTGGAGAAACAATGAGGGAGAAATCGAGACGATACTAAAGGATGAACTGGACGCGGACCAATTTGCACAGTTTGAGCGCCAACAACTTGAAGAGGATACCGAGGGAGTGCAAAGGAGGGCGAACTGGGAACTGGGCCAACTGGACCAGGCCCTTGAACTTA
>CAWVVE010000522.1:0-2214 GCA_963933075.1 uncultured Verrucomicrobiaceae bacterium
TCACCGCCATCATTGGCGTCAGGTTAACAAGAGCCCAGGGTGCGCATAACATGCAACGCGCACGGGCAGCCATGAACGAGGGACGCATGCCCCATGAGGAAGTCCTTGATGGCATGCTAATCATTCTTGCTGGCGTATTGCTCATCATCCCGGGATTATTGACCGATGCCCTCGGTTCCGCCCTAATGATTCCGACATTACGCACCGGTGTTCGCAACCGCCTTGGCAACTCATTCAATGCAAGAACACCCTTTGCCGACACCCCGGCAAGCAATAAGCCTGCTACTGAGTTTGATGACGACTCGGTCATTGAAGCGGAAATTATCGATGACTGACAGCTTGTAATCATCCCCGTGAACTCCATCTCAGCTCGACACAAGCCTGCCGGGAACAGGGAGGATCAGGCTATGTTGGTGAAGACCGCCTGGACATCCTCATCGTCCTCAAGCTTGTCGATTAACATTTCCACATCCTTAATATGCTCCTCGCTGAGCTCGATCGGTGATGTGGGAATTCGCTGTAGATTTGACTTAAACCCCACTATACCCAGTTCGTCCACGGCCGAGGTAAGGGTCCCGAATGCTGTGAAATCCCCCTGGATATAGATGGTCGCATCATTCACAGCAAGCTCCTCAAGGCCGTGGTCGATTAACTCCAGCTCGATTTCATCCATATCCATTGATTCCTCTTTATCAAATTGGATGGCCACCTTGCGGGCAAACATGAATTCCAGGGCTCCTGTCTTGACCAATTCCCCGCCGTTCTTATTAAAGGTGAGTTTGAGGTTAGCTACTGTACGATTGGTATTGTCGGTGGCAGTTTCCACAAAGATGAGTGACCCGTGTGGCCCCTTCCCCTCATAGTTGATCTCCGAAAAAGCAGCAGCATCCTTGCCAGAAGCACGCTTTACCGCCTTCTCGATATTATCCTTCGGCATATTCTCTGCCTTGGCATTGGAGATGGCGGTGCGCAGTGCACTGTTCATCTCCGGATCAGTGCCCCCGGCCTTCGCAGCCATGGTAATTGACTTTGCCAGCTTTGGAAAAACCTTGGACATCTTGTCCCAGCGTTTCTCCTTGGACGCGCGGCGGTATTCAAATGCTCTTCCCATGGTCTGGGAAAGGTGGTCACATTTGCATCCTCTGCAAGCCCGAAGCCTGCTTAAAATCGACCCCCTGCCCCCTGCCCACCGCTCACGCTAAAGTCGACAGGCGAGTAATTCACGCTGGAAGACAAGTTCCTTGGGCAGGTGGTCATGCAGCCTGAGATACAATTCTCCCTGCGAGAGAAATTCCTGTCTCCATTCCTCCGCGTCAATCTTCATTACCTGGTCGAATTGCTCCTTGGAGAATCCATGAAGCCCCTCAGTGTTAAAATCCTCCCAATGCGGAATCCAGCCAATCTGGGTCTCATGACCCGCCACGCTGCCCCTGCAGCGCTCTATGATCCATTGCAGGACACGCATGTTCTCACCGAATCCCGGCCACAGGAACACTCCATCCTCACCCTTGCGGAACCAGTTTACATGGAAAATACGGGGTAGGTAGCGAATGTGCCGGCGCATCTCGATCCAATGCTGAAAGTAATCCCCCATGTTATATCCGCAGAAGGGCAGCATTGCCATCGGATCACGCCTGACAACGCCTGCTTCTGCTTCTGCGGCGGCAGTAGTCTCTGAACCGACAGTCGCGCCAATATATACACCATGCGTCCAGTTAAATGCCTGATAAACCAGGGGTATGGTGGCCGGACGGCGTCCACCAAAAATAATGGCATCAATGGGCACGCCTTCAGGTTTCTGCCAGTCCTGATCAATCCCCGGGTTTTGGTCAGCTGGAGCAGTGAACCTTGAATTCGGATGCGCTGCCGGCTCCCCGAGTTCGGGTGACCATTCCCTGCCCTTCCAGTCAATCAGCCCCGCAGGGGGCTCCTCGCTCATGCCCTCCCACCAGACATCCCCATCCGCGGTAAGTGCCACGTTGGTAAAGATCGTATTCCGCGACAATGCCGCCATGGCATTCGGGTTTGACTTGTTTGAAGTGCCGGACGCCACGCCGAAATACCCGGCCTCGGGGTTCACCGCATACAGTCTGCCGTTGGCTCCCGGCTTCAGCCAGGCGATATCGTCGCCCACGGTGGTGACTTTCCAGCCCTTGTAGTGCTCGGGCGGGATCATCATCGAGAAATTGGTCTTGCCACAGGCACTTGGAAAAG
>CAWVVE010000523.1:0-2206 GCA_963933075.1 uncultured Verrucomicrobiaceae bacterium
CGGTTGGTCATCAGCTTCCCCACACGGAATGGCAAAAGCTACCGGATCGAGGAATCCAGTAACATGAGGCAATGGCGCACCCGTGAAGCGGACATCACCGGCGACGGAACCACCGTCGAGCGCAGTATCCCGGCCGCAGGTAGAGCAGGGTTCTTGCGAGTCACTGAGGAATAAGGTAAAGCGCCCCCTGAAAACACTGCGGGAAAAAGCACGCCCGAGAGGACTTGAACCCCTAACCTCCTGATCCGTAATCAGGCGCTCTATCCAATTGAGCTACGGGCGCATCATTAAAGTGGGCAAGAGACACAGGCTAAAAAAACCTTTCTCAGTGCATCGCAAATGCGTCGCCTAGTAAATCAAATCAGGGCTAATCCGCAAGGGAAACTTTGAAAGACCACGCAGATTCAGTCACGGGAGCGCCGGGCAAGCAATTCAAGCATCACCCTGCCAATCTTCCCGAGGCTCTCCGGGGTAACCGAATCAAGGTCGTCGGCGACAGTATGCCAGCTTCCCCTGCTGATATAGGCAGCGTCAATCACGTCGAGGGCGGGAATCCCGGCTGCATTAAGCGGCACGTGGTCATCGGTGATCGGTGTCGGGTGCAAGCCGAACATGCCGCGCTCACCGGCCGCTTCAGCGGCACTGTAAAGCTCACGCAGCAATCCACGGGGCGAGTCGGAGGGAGGGGCTATCCGAAGCCTCGCGTCGCCCACCAGGTCAAGCACGAAAGCGGCCACGGGCTTCTCTTCTGCAGGAGCCGCACGCCAAAACTTTGCATAGTGCCTGCTGCCGTAAAGGCCATCAACCTCGGTGAAATCCACAAACGCCTCCTCACCGTCAAAGAACACCAGCTCAATTCCACCTGCAAGGTCCGCGGTCGTGGGAAGCACCGCAGCCAGCTCCAGCAGCACCCCGCTGCTTGAACCGCCGTCATTGGCACCGTCAAATTTGACCGCGTCTATAAACTTGGTGTCATAATGGGAACAAAGCAGAAGAATCCCCCCTCCCCGCTGCCAGTCAATATCACCTCCCGCCTCAGGCGGAAAACGGGCACGTATATTGACAAATTTCTGCCGCCCCCTCGGGGTGTCTGCCTCAAATTTCTGCAAACTTGTCCGCCAACCTGCCTGATGAAGCTGGCCGGTAATGTAGTCCCTGGCACCGGCAATAGCCTCGCTGCCGGGATGCCTCGGGCCAAGTCCAACCAGTGAAGCCACGTGCGCATAAGCCCGTTCCCCCGAGAAGGGACCCACTCTGTCCTTGTTACCGGAAGTTGCCAGGAAAACCGCCGCAACCGCCGCAATTATGACAATCAAAATGAGCGGGATAAATCGCACTACCAATCAGGAAACACCCATCAGGAAACACCCATCAGTTCAAGCAACCTGTCGAGGTCCTCATTACTGTAATACTCAATCTCGATTCTGCCCTTCTTCGCACCGTGATGAATCTGTACCTGGGTCGCAAGATGCTCACGCAACTGCTCCTGAACCTCCGTCAGGGCCGCTGAAAGCTGATTGCCGGGTCTCCTCGTCTTGATGCCCGTGCCTTGTTGCGGATTAAGGTGCCCATTCACCAGTTTCTCCGTCGCCCTTACCGTCATCCCACGCTTAACCACCTGCTCGGCAATGAGCGTTTGCTCCTCCTTCAACTTGACGGCCAGGATCACCTTGGCATGCCCAATGCTTATCCTGCCCCCGATAAGGTGCTCCCGTGCCTCAGCAGACAAGTCCAGCAAGCGCATGGAATTGGCGACAGTGGCACGGTTCTTGCCAACCCGGCCGGCAATCTCCTCCTGCGTCATGCCAAAATCCTTCGCAAGGCGCACATAGGCATCAGCCTCCTCGAGCGGGTTAAGGTCCTCACGCTGCAGGTTCTCAATGAGCGCCATCTCCAGCACATCGCGGTCACTTGCCTCCCGCTCGATGACCGGCACCGTGGCCACTCCAACCTTTTGACATGCTCGCCACCGACGCTCGCCGGCGATCAGTTCGAGCTTATCCCCGACCCTGCGGACAATGAGTGGCTGGATAACCCCGTGCTCACGGATCGAGTCAACAAGTTCATCAAGGGCATTATCAGTGAAATGCTTCCTTGGTTGCAATGGGCTGGGCACCACTTCCGAGATACGCGCGGATATCACGCGATCCCCGGGTTCGGGATCAGCGTTCACCGCTGATGCCGTGACGTTCTCGTCTTTATCAAC
>CAWVVE010000524.1:0-2197 GCA_963933075.1 uncultured Verrucomicrobiaceae bacterium
CCCCTTGGGACGGGAGAGGTTGATGAAATCCCTCTCCTGAAAGAGCTTGTTCATCCTGTCTACGGAACCTTCGACCAACAGCGTATCCCCAAAGGCCAGCTTTACGTTTTCAAACCGCTCACGAAGGTTTTCACCACGCCGATGAACCGCCAGGATCAAGACACCAAAGCGCTGCCTGAAATTCAGAGCCTTCAGCGATTGGCCCAACAGTGAAGATCCCGGGCCAATAATCCCCTCCATAAGGACTGCTGAATCCGTTCGCAGACTCTCCAGGCCCAGTTCACTATCTCCACCGATTTTAAGGCCTGTAGTCTCACCCGCATCAATAACCCCCTCAACCCGGCTTTTCACCAGAAGTTGATCACCTGCCTCAAAAACCACTTCATTAAGCGGCATCTCCAGTCTCTCTGCTCCCCTGCTGACTTCAATGATGCGGAATTCCCGGATCTTTGACAAGCGTGTCTCAGCTATTCTCTTGCCCGCTAAGGGCGACCCCTCACTGATAACTGCAACGGTAAGGAACTCTTTTCCTTCCTCTGCCTCAAACAGGGTCGAAAGGGTCACACGCTCCGGAAGCAACCGCCTTCCCACCAGTATCATGTAAACAAAGGTGATGCCGACAAATACCAACCCCAAGCGGGACATCTCAAACATGCCGAATTCCTGAAGACGCGGATCTGCGGTCTCCTCGGCAATCCCGGCGGCGATCAGGTTGGTTGAAGTGCCTATGATCGTGCATGTGCCACCGACAATCGCCGCATAAGAAAGCGGGATCAGCAGGCGCGAGGCAATCAAGTTGTGCTTGCGGGCAAGCGCCAGGACAATCGGCAGGAAGACCACCACCACCGGCGTATTGTTGACGAAAGCTGACATCACCGCCACCACAACCATCAGCACCATCAACACCCTTAACTCTTTCTTCCCCGCGACCTTCTCAAACCATCCCCCAAGCGCATCAATGGTGCCTGTTCTCTCCAGCGCCGCACTTAAGATGAACATGCACGCAATGATAATCGGCGCAGGGTTGGCAAAAACCATCAACGCCTGTTCAGTGGACAGCACACCTGAAATCATCAACAGCACGAAGGCTCCCATCGCCACAAGGTCAGGGGAAAACCACTCCTTCACGAACGCCGTAAAAACGGCGACGAGCAGGATACATACGAAAATTTGTTCCATGATCTGGTTCTTTCCGGTATTAAGAACAGGAAGGGGCTAACAACTGATAGCCTGCCCGTCAAATCAACTTACTTTAAGAAACCGAAGTTTTCTCCAGATGCAAACACTCGCAATCGCGCTAGGAGCCCTTATCCTCTACCTCGTCGCTTACCACACCTACGGTAAGTTCCTGGCCCGCAAGATTTTCAGGCTTGACCCTGAAGCAACGGTTCCAAGCATCGAGTTGCACGATGATATCGACTACGTTCCCACCAAAAAGAGCATTATCTTCGGGCATCATTTTACCTCGATTGCAGGCACCGGCCCAATCGTCGGCCCGGCTCTCGCCGTCATCTGGGGCTGGGTTCCCGCTCTGCTCTGGGTGCTGTTCGGTTCCATCCTGATCGGTGCCGTGCATGACTTTGGCTCACTGGTGGTCTCTATGCGAAATCGCGGCCAGACAGTGGGAGACATCGCAGGACGCGTACTTGCCCCACGCACCCGCATTCTCTTCCTCTCCATCCTGTTCATGGCGCTGACCATTGTACTGGCAATCTTCGGCTTGGTGATTGCCGCGGTCTTTAAAATGTATCCCGCGGCAATTTCACCATGCCTGCTCCAGATTCCAATTGCCCTTGCCATCGGAATCATGATTCATCGCAGAGGGGGCAACATCCTAATTCCTTCAATTATTGCTCTTGGCCTCATGTACCTGAGTGTCTGTTTCGGCAACGTCGGTATTTTGGGGGACTTCAATGCCGCATTGTCCACCTTGCCGGTCCTGACGTGGGTGGTGGTATTATTGGTCTACTGTTATGCCGCCTCGGTCCTGCCGGTATGGACTCTTCTCCAGCCTCGTGATTTCATTAACAGCCTGCAATTGTTGAGCACCATAGGCCTGGTTGTGCTCGGGTTAATTGTCGCCGGACTTTGGGGCGGGGCCCCGGTGGGGGGAACGCGCCCGGATTTGGAGATTGTCGCACCAGCGATTCGGTGGGGAGCAAACGCTCCGGCCGGCGCACCATCAATTTTCCCATTC
>CAWVVE010000525.1:0-2195 GCA_963933075.1 uncultured Verrucomicrobiaceae bacterium
GATTCTCCCGGGGGTATAGGTTTCCCAGCCCGCTGCCAATTACTGCTATTGTTCGTCCACCCGCCGCCAGGGCACCTTCATGGGCAGCAGAGTCGATCCCCCTTGCCAGGCCGCTGATTACGCACAAGCCGGCATGAGCAAGCTGGAAACCGAATTTTTTAGCGGTTTGTCTGCCATAGTAAGTGGCCTGCCGTGAGCCAACGATGCTGATAGCCTCAGAGTCTGATTCTTGCAGATGGCCCCATGCATAAAGGACAATTGGAGGATCATAGATTTTCCTGAGTAAAGAAGGGTAAGTTGAATCCTCAGGCGTGACTACGTTGATGCCCCTGGATTGAATCTTTTCCAGTTCCGCCTGTAAATCGATCAGAGTCCGCCAATTGACTACTGTTTCAGAGGCATCTTTTCCAATGCCTCTGACTTCCCTGAGATCGCCGGCGCTAGCGGAAAGAATGGATTTGGCGTTGCCGAAGTGTTCAAGGAGCCTGTGAACCCGAACTGGTCCTATGTTTGGCAGCAGGTTTAGAGCGATGTAAGCCTGCCTTGAGTTCATTATCAGAGTTAGTGTAAACTGTGGATTGCGCTGGTGATGTCGGGCTCGGTGATGTCATTGCGCAGTTCTGCGCGACCAAGTTCCGGAACAACGACGAACCGGATGCGGCCATTATTGAATTTTTTGTCGCTTTTCATCAATTTCAGCAGCTCGTCCGTATTCAATTGTTTTCCCAGCGAGGTCGGCAGCTCGAACTTCTGAAGAGCGATCCTGACTCGCTCCGCCTGGTCGGCAGGTAGTCCCGCCTTGGTGCAGGAGAGGTTGTTTGCGGCCAGTAGGCCGAGGCTGATGGCTTCTCCATGGAGCAACTGGCCATAGCCGGCAGCCGTTTCAATTGCATGGCCTATTGTATGGCCGTAGTTGAGATGGGCGCGAATCCCCGTCGTTTCCTTTTCATCCTCTTCGACAATACGGGCCTTGATTGCAACATTGCGGGCAATCAGGGGAGCAAGTTGTTCCCTGCCATCAATGCTCATGATGTCATCCAGCATGTCAGCGTCACGAATTGCGGCGTGTTTGATGACTTCTGCAAATCCCTCGTTGAATTCACGATCCGGCAGTGACTGCAGGGTTGAGGTATCGGCAATAACAAGATGGGGTTGGTGAAAGCATCCTATAAGGTTCTTGCCTTCCGGCGTATTCACTCCGGTTTTTCCACCCACCGAGCTGTCAACCTGGGCAACGATGGTAGTGGGAACCTGCACAAAGGGAATGCCGCGATAAAATATGGAGGCAGCGAATCCTGCCAGGTCACCGATGACGCCTCCGCCAAGGGCAATGATGAAGCTGTGACGGTCGTGCCCGGCGGCGATCATTTGACGGCATATTTTTTCAGCGCATGCCGTGGATTTACTCGCTTCTCCTGCATCAATGTCCACCGGATGCGGCGTAATTCCCGATGCGCGGAGTGTTTTGCACAATTCTTCGCTGTAGAGCGGAGCGACGTTGCTGTCTGAGATTACAGCGCAGCGCTCGCCAATGCCAAGGGATGCGATGCGCTCCCCGCAGGAGGATAATATTCCCTTGCCGATAATCACATCGTAGGGTCTGCCGGGTAATTCAACCCGGACTGTAATTGTTTCTTCAGGCATGTCCCGGTCGTGGGTGAAGGGCGAGAATTCGCATAATTACTGAATCTGTATCCTCAGCCTGCTTGAGGCAAACCATTTGAAAACCCGGCTCTTTCTTGAACCAGGTAAGTTGACGCTTTGCATAGCGGCGACTGGCCTGGCTGATTGACTCAATACATTGTTCAACGGTGCGTTCACCGGCAAGATGGCTCTTGATTTCACGGATGCCGATAGCCTTTGCCGCAGTTGCAGAGAGTGCCTTGGGGAGTTGACTGATTTCCTCGGTTAATCCTCCGGCCATCATTTCGTTGACGCGCCTGTTGATACGGGAGTAGAGCACATCCCTGTCCCAGTTGATCATGATGCCGTCAAAATCCGGGGAGCTGTTTTGCCAACTGGTCTTTATCTCGGACATTGGCCTGTCGGCGAGGATGCTGATCTCTACTGCCCGGGTGACGTAACGGCGGTTGCTCAGATTCAACTTAACCGCAGCATCCGGGTCGAGTTGCCGCAAGCGGGCGACCAGCTGCTCGAGGGTGAGAACGTCAAGTTTTTTGCGCAACTGGTGATCG
>CAWVVE010000526.1:0-2193 GCA_963933075.1 uncultured Verrucomicrobiaceae bacterium
TATCCTGTTGAATTTTTCTGATAGATTCTGGGCTTTGAATATAACCACCTGCCTGTATGCTTGAGAGCTTGGATTTGAACTCAACGCCTGCAGCGCGTTGAAGAACTCACTTAAATTATCCCCCAAGCCCATCTGCCCGCTAACCCCCTTCGAAGCTGCCTTTCCCTCTGGACTGGAAGATGTCCTGTCCAGATCCTGCCCGATCATGGACTGTGCAAACTGAAGGATTTTTTGCTTTTCCTCAAGGTAGGCAAGGACACTCCCTTCATTGGCAATTTGCCTGTCCAGTAGAATATCCCGAAACTGGTCGATACCGCTGACCACAACCCCCGCTCCCTGAATCCCGTGTTCAACCGGGATCCCGTGAACGGTTTCAATATTCAAACGCTGCCTTGAATAAGCAGGATTGCTGACGTTGGCAAGATTATGGCCGGCAAGCTCAATGGCACGCTGATTCGCCTGCAGCGAATTGCGAGCCATATTGATGGTTCCGGTCAGTCCTGGCATATAGCGTCAAGTAACAGTGGATGGGTTAAATCAAGGTTTCGTACGTTGTTCTTTGGGGAACATAGGCTGAACCGATAAGGCCACTCTGGTCGTATGTTTGCCCGGCCTGAGTTGGAAACAGGCTCTGAATTAGCTTCTGCATGAACTCAAGCGATCTGCTGAGCAACAGGTGGTTCTGCCGAAGGCGCTGGTTGGCCTTTATCAAAAGTTCATTAACTTCGTCCACTAAAGTCTGCATCAATGATTGATACTCTACAGGGAAGGAGGAATACATTTCCTTGATCGGCAATTCGGCATCCAAATCAAGCGATACCGCCAACTCACTACGGCACTGCTCCCGGCAACCTCTGGCCTTTGCAATCTCAGCCATTTGTGCGTGAATTGATGTGAGGTTTTGGATCAACCCGTCTGCTGAGCGGTTGACGATCATTTCCTGCTGCTGCTCAAGCAAGGAAAGCAACTCACCATACTGAATAAGCTCCTCGCGAAGATTCCGAACCAGTTTGTCCAAGTGCTCCTTCATCACTTCTCCATGTCTGTAGTTTTGGGAGATTGCTCCAATGCCAATTGCCCGTGCAGGGCTGAGGCGATCCCAAATGCCCCGCTCTTACCTATCGCATCACCCAATTGCGTGACAATCATGTCACGGTAAATCTCCGAGGACACGCCATTCTTCTCAACCCCGTCATGAAGCAGCGGCTTATAGGCGTCATTTAAAATTTGCCTCGCGAGCATGACCTCAAATTGCCGGGCAGCAACCATGAGTTTTTCTTGTTTTGAAAGCTTTGCATTAGACGCAACGCGGGCCAAGTCGATTTTGTCGGCTTGGCCAATCCCAATTGCTGCAGATATTGATGGCTGTATCAATGTTATTACCCTATCTTAAAATGAGCTCAGCCTGAAGGGCTCCGGCTTGTTTCATGGCTTGAAATATGGCCATCATATCCCTCGGTGTTACACCAAGGGCATTCAATGAACTTGCCACATCCTGCACAGTCGGCATCCCTCGAAATGGAGTCAGCATTCCTTCGCCTTCATTGATCACAATGTCCGCTGAAGGCGCAATGATAGGCGCACCCCCCGCCAATGGAACCTGAGGTTGAGTGATGTCATAACCTTGGGCAATGTTGACAATGATATTGCCGTGAGCCACGGCACAACTGGAGACTGCAACACGCGATGTCGCAACAATCGTCCCTGTCCGCTCGTTCAAGACAACTCGTGCAGGGGTGTTTATGGACACCATAAGTTGCTCAATAATGGCCAGATACCGAACCGGATCCTCCGCATAATCATCAGGTATTTTAACTTGAATGGTTGAGGCGTTTAACGCCAATGCTGGCTCAGTAATCTTATGAATTAACGGCAGTATTCTAACTTCTCGATTGACGGTCTGGGCTACCGACTGTGCGTTTATAAAATCGGGCTGCCGCATGATTAACTCGACTTTATTCTCGCGGACAAATGAGACTGGAATCTCTTTCTCAACAAGAGCTCCTCGAATAATCTGACCACTAGTTGGGTGGTTTTTCTGCACACTGGCACCGCCCGGCCCCGGGATCCCCCCAATAAACCCCCCGACAGCAACCGGCCCTTGGGCAACAGCGTAAATCTCTCCGTTAGGGCCCAAGAGCGGTGTCCTTGCTAAAATTGCGCCGTTTAGTGACCGGGCATCCCCCATTGCTG
>CAWVVE010000527.1:0-2192 GCA_963933075.1 uncultured Verrucomicrobiaceae bacterium
CCAGACCGCGTTCACTCATGGCTTCGCGCAAGGCCTCATCATCAACCCGCTTACCGGCTGTTTCCATGGCGGAAAGCAGGGTTGCTTCGGTGTAACGCGCAGGGGGCTTGGTTTCCTCTGCCTTTATTTCCACGGAGACCACCTCCGCTGATTCACCGGTCTCGGTTGTCACCAGATCATCCTTGTCGGCGGCAAGTCCGGGCTTGCGACCGTAGACCTCCAGCCATCCCGGCTTAACCAGAACCTTGCCGGTGGTCAGGAAGGTGTCGTTATTCACGCGGGTTATGCGGCGGGTGTTTTCAAATTCCGCGGAGGGATAGAAGATGGCAACCAGGCGACGGGTGACCATGTCATAAACCCGGCGTTCATCATCCTTAAGTGCGGCCGTTGGCAGCTTTCCGGTCGGAACGATGGCAAAGTGGTCACTGATTTTGGCGTTATTAAAGATGCGCTTGTTGGGTTTGAGCCAGTCGTTGGCCAGTACTTTTCCCGCGCCGGCAACGATCTCTTGGGCCAGGACAGAACTACTTGCGGCGCTGCTGAAGGTCTCGAAGTGTTTTTTGACTGTGGAGATGTAGTCTTCAGGCAGGCAGCGTGAGTCCGTTCTCGGGTAGGTCAATAACTTGTGGCGATCGTAGAGTGCCTGTGCAATCTGGAGCGTGCGGCGCGCAGAGTAACCCGTCTCGCGCTGCAACGTGGTCAGGTCGTAGAGTTGAGGGGGTGCCTGTTTCGCTGGCTTTTTCGTTTCCTCGACGAGGCCGGTTTGTCCTTCACACCTTGCCTCTATGGCATCGGCCTCGGAACGTTCCCATATGCGCTCAGCCTTGGCCTGTTCATTGCCCTGATCTTTCTTGAAGCCCTCCCTGAACCAGCGACCGGTATATTCACCGGCTTTAACCTGGAAAGTGGCGTGCACTTCGAAGTATGGCACCTTTTGAAATTCCCGGATTATTTTCTCGCGCTCGGCCAGAATTACCAGGGTCGGTGTCTGGACGCGTCCCGCAGTGGTTACGTTAAAGCCTCCATGGCGTGAATTGAATGCAGTCAGCGCACGCGTGCCGTTCAGGCCGATTAACCAGTCGCTTTCCGAACGGCAAAGGGCGGCATCCGCGAGGGGGAGCATCTGCTCATCATCGCGCAACTTGCTGAAGGCCTCGATGATTGAGTTGTCGGTCATAGACTGCATCCACATGCGGGTGGTCGGTTTGTCGGATTCTGCCACCTGCATGAGATAGCGGAAGATGAGTTCCCCTTCACGGCCGGCGTCACAGGCATTAATGACAGTCTCGATATCCTTGCGCTTGATCAGTTTTTGCAGAAGCTTGAGCCTGCTCTCGCTCTTTTCGATGGGCTGCAGCTGAAATTTTTCAGGGATGACCGGCAGGTGCTTCATTCCCCATGGAAGTTTATTCCCATTGGGGCCGGCTGGCATTTGCAACTCGACAAGGTGCCCCACTGCAGAGGCGATCACTGCTGACTCGCTTTCGAAGTAGGTATTGCGGTCACGTCCCTTTTTTTCAAAGGCACCGAGTTCAGCGCGAAGAACCCGGGCAAGGTCAGTGGCAACACTCGGCTTTTCGGCGATGATAAGTTTTTTGGACATCCTGTGGCGGCGAACCTAGGACGGATTTATGACATTTTTCAAACGAGTTTCACGAAGTAGTTGCCTGGAAGCTGCTTGACCAGCTGTTTTATTTCCAGTTTGAGGAGGGTGGCAGAAACCTCTGGAACCCCCATGTTTACTTGGTTGGCGACCTCATCGATATGGGCCTGATCACCGCTCAGAGCGGCGTAAATTATTTTTTCCGAATTTGTCAGTAACTTGGCTCTTGAGCTGCAGATTTCCGCATTTTTCCCCGAATCGTGAAATTTATTGGGCATTTCCTCAATGACATCGCCGGCATCCATAACGAGCTTTGCGCCCTGTTGGATGAGGCGGTTTGTGCCCTGTGATGTCGGACGGTCAATCTGTCCCGGGACGGCGTAGACATCGCGGTTGCTGTCGGAAGCCTGCCCGGCGGTGATAAGCGCACCGCTTCTTGCGCCAGCCTCAATGACCAGTGTTCCCCGTGCCCAGCCTGCAACGATCCTGTTACGCTGGGGGAAAGAGCGTTTCTGTGGTGGAAAATCCACGGGAAATTCGGGGATGACCGCACCGTTCCTGGAGATTTTTTCCGCCAGGGATTGATTCT
>CAWVVE010000528.1:0-2191 GCA_963933075.1 uncultured Verrucomicrobiaceae bacterium
AGCCAAGCCCGAGTGCCCAGTAGGCGGTGTCAATGGTGTGGCAGCCGATGTCGCCGAGCCCGCCGCAGCCAAAGCTCCACCAGGGGCGCCAGGTTGTCGGGTGCAGGGCCCTGCTGAATGGCACATCCTCCTGGCAGGGTCCGAGCCACAGGTTCCAGTCCATGCCTTGAGGCAGCTTCTCGGCCGCCGGATAGTTCGTGCGTACCTGGCCGTTAAATCCCCATCCACGGGCTGGCCGGTCTGTCCAGGTAAGGACTTCCTTTACCTCGCCGATGAGCCCTGCCTCATACCATTCCTTGACCAGATAGGCGCCCTCAAAAGCATGTCCCTGGTTGCCCATCTGTGTCACCACGCCCTTTTCCTTGGCGAGGGCCTGTAACGTGCGTGCCTCCCAAAGCGAATGAACAAGTGGTTTCTCAACGAACACGTGCTTGCCCATGCTCATCGCGGTGTAGGCGATTGCGAAGTGGGCATGGTCCGGCGTGCCAACCCCGACGGCATCAATCTGGTCGCCCATTTCCTCGAGCATCTTGCGGAAATCCTTGTAGAACTTTGCCTGCGGAAATTTCTTTTTAGCACGCTCCCATGTGCCGGGATTGCAGTCGCAGAGTGCGACGACATTGTTGCCTGCGGCACAGTTGTTCAAGTCGCCCCAACCCATATTGCCAAAACCAACCCAGGCGATATTGATCTTTTTTTCGTTCGCTCCAAAGACGCTGCTTGGCAGGAACGTTGGAAGCGCCAGGGCGGATGCGCCCTTCAGGACGGTGCGGCGCGTGGTCTTTTTTCCAGGGTTTACTTGAGTCATTTGTTTTCCTTTTCTGGTGCTGGGGTGAATTTTTTTGAGGCGGAATAGGTCACTTACAGCGGGTTGATGTTGTTGGTGACCTCTTTGAGGCCTTGCCCTAGAGTTTCTCTATCTCTCCGGTGGAAAGCAAGTCATCTTTGGTGAAGATAACGGGGTGCTTGATGGCCTACTTGTTACTGAATGTGTTTTGTAGTGTGTTAAAATCTTATTGAAGGTAATCTGCGCCATGCCCACTCGATTTTTATTATTGCTTCTACTGGCCAGCCTGACGACCAGCCTGAGGGCCAAGGATTTACCCAGAGCTCTGCTTATCGGGGACTCGATTTCCATTGGCTATACGCCGCATGTGGTGGCTGCCCTGAAGGGCAAGGTTGAGGTCATTCATCACAAAGGCAATGCCCAGCATACGGGCACGGGATTGAAAATGCTCGAGCGCTGGATTGGCGGGAAGCAATGGGACGTCATCCATTTTAACTGGGGGCTGTGGGACCTGTGCTACCGTCATTCCGGGTCCAAGGTCCAGGGGCGCCGTGACAAGGGAAAGGGCAAACTCACGACTTCCCTGGAGCAGTACGAGAAGAACCTCGACCAGTTAGCCTCCCGTCTGAAGAAAACCAGGGCCAGGCTGATCTGGGCGCATACCACGACGGTGCCCGAAGGGGAAGCGGGACGTAAACTCGGGGATGATGACAGGTATAATGAAGCCGCCGCCAGAGTCATGAAGAAACACGACATTGAGATCAATGACCTCAACGCCTTGAGCGATTCCTTCCCCTCCGGGCTCTTCACCGCAGCCGGCAACGTGCACTTCAAGACAGAGGGATCCAAGAGGCTCGGGCAGGCGGTGGCAGGCAAGATCACCGCAGCTCTCGGCCAATAGAATTGCTCAACGTAATTTGCCCAGTATTCATGATGTTCTCCCCAGTCATTCATTCCATGGGATTACAATACGGATTCCTCTTTATCCTTCTTTTAGCGGTCTCTCTGCTACCTAAGGCAAGGGGGCAATCCGCTGATTCCCCACCCAATATCGTGTTGATCCTGGCTGATGACATGGGCTTCGGGGAGCCAAGTCATGCCGGTGGCATTATTCCCACCCCAATCCTCGACCGAATGGCCGGCGAAGGTATGCGTTTCACGGATGCCCACACCACCTCATCGGTCTGCACCCCGACGCGCTATGGCATCCTGACTGGGCGTTACAATTGGCGCAGTCGACTAAAGAAGGGCGTGTTGTTCAAGGCAACCGACAAGGCGTTGATGGATTCCAAGCGTCTTAATCTCCCCAACTTCCTCCAGAAGGCCGGTTATCATACTGCCTGCGTTGGCAAATGGCATCTCGGAGCGGACTTCGAGCGGGCGCCGAAAAACCCGAAACCGGAC
>CAWVVE010000529.1:0-2184 GCA_963933075.1 uncultured Verrucomicrobiaceae bacterium
GGCGGGGGCAAGGGGCGAAAATCTTAATGGCCTGCGGTGATTGTGTGTGTGTGTCATCCAAATACCCCGCTTACTGATTCAACCTTGACTCAGCGTGCATTTATGTTATCGAAATTGTCCCGCTGGACGAAGCGGTGCGTGTCCTGGAAGAAGTCGAAATCCGTTCTGGTAACGGAACTCCCCCTAAACACCTCTGAAAAAACCGTTATGAGAACTGAACTTATAGAGAAAGCATCAGAAGTTGTTGAGGATCCCACTGTGCTTATCAACATGGTCTCCAAGCGAGTACGTCAATTGAACAACGGTCGTAGCCCTTTAATCACCGTGGTTGAGCGCCTCGGTGCGGCGGATATTGCCCTTACCGAGATCATCGAAGGCAAGATTGTCCTTGATGAAGGTGAGGGTGTGAGAAAGGAAGAATAGGATTTTTTCCTCTGCGCTCGGCCGCGGCAGAGCAAGAAAGGCCACGGTATAATGTCGCAGGATATTGCCAACAACCGGAAGGCTCTTCATGATTTCCAGATCCTCGAGAAATTCGAGGCGGGTGTGGAGCTGAAAGGCACTGAAGTTAAATCAATCCGTGCCGGGAATATTCATTTACGGGATTCCTTTGGTGTTGTGCAGAATGGCCAACTGTTCCTGGCAGGTTGCGACATCAAGCCTTACGAGGCTGCCAGTCATGAGCAGCACGAGCCCAGGCGTTTGCGGCGCTTGTTGATGCATCGGCGCGAGATCGACAGGCTTCAAAGCAAGCTCAATGAGAAGGGCCTGTCACTTCCCGTGTTGCGGATATACTGGAAGAATCGCAGGGTGAAACTTGAGTTGGGACTTGGGCGCGGCAAGGCACAACATGATAAGCGTGAAACGCTCAGGAAGAAGGTGCAGGATCGCGAGGCACAAAGAGCGATGGCGCGCTTTAACCGCCATTAGTGTTCCAAGGGTTTTATTGCAAGGCGGCCTGCCCGTAACGAGGGACGGGCACATCTAACTCTTCACGTTGTCGTGAGGTTTATATCTCGCGCCAGTGGTGTCCGCGTTCTGCGAGGAGTTGATCGGCTTCAGGTGGTCCCCAGGATCCTGCCTGGTATTCTGTCATTGCCGGGGGCGTCTCATTGTCATGCCATGCAGCTTGAATGGCATCGATGAAAAGCCAGGCATTCTCGACCTCGTCGCGACGGGCAAAGAGGGTGGCGTCGCCGGCCATGGCATCAAGTAACAGGCGCTCATACGCCTCAGGGGATCCTTTCCCGAAAGAGGAAAGGTAGTGGAAGTCCATTTTCACCGGCTCGATTTGCAGGCTGTTGCCCGGCAGCTTGGAGAGCATGCGCACCGAGACCCCTTCATCGGGCTGAATGCGCATGGTGAGCACATTGCTGCCGTCAATGCTCGGCAACTTCTGAAACAATACATTGGGAGGACTCTTGAGATGAAGGGATATTTCAGTGGCCTTTTTCGGCAGCCTCTTTCCCATGCGGATATAGAAAGGAGTGCCCTCCCATCGCCAATTGTCGATAAACACCCGCATCGCCACATAAGATTCAGTATTACTGTCATCGGCTATTCGTTCTTCCTGGAGGTATCCGGGGACGTTCTCGCCGTTCACCTCGCCGCGGGTATACCGGGCGCGAACAACATTTCTTTTCACCTCGTCAGGCCCCATTCTTCGCAAGGACCTGAGCACCTTGACTTTCTCGTCACGGACACTGTCAGCGGAGAGATCCGTGGGAGGTTCCATGGCGATAAGGCAGAGTAATTGCAATAAGTGATTCTGTACCATGTCCCGTGTGGCACCGGCTGTATCGTAATAGCCGCCGCGCCCGCCCTCCATGCCAAGGTCCTCGGCGCAGGTGATCTGGACCTGCTCAATGAAGCGGCTGCGCCACAGGGGTTCAAAAATCGCATTTGCAAAGCGTAGAATCATGATGTTCTGCGCGGTCTCTTTGCCCAGGTAATGGTCAATCCTGTAGGTGTCATCCTCATTGAAGGTATTGCTCAGGACGCGGTTTAATTCCTGTGCCGTGGCAAGGTCACTACCCATGGGTTTTTCAATGATCACCCGCGACCATCCGCCGTTGCTTGAACGGTTGAGGCCTGTTGCCTTGAGGTTCTCCAATACGATCGGGAAGAATACAGGGGCAGTGGAAAGGTAAAAGAGCCTGTTGTGAGGGGTGCTTGCCCCGTCAT
>CAWVVE010000530.1:0-2178 GCA_963933075.1 uncultured Verrucomicrobiaceae bacterium
CCAGTAAGCTGCGTTCAAACTGCTCGCCGCCAGCAGGCTTTGGGTGCTTGGCGTTCCAGACGCTCAGCTGCTCTTTTTGCAACCGCTTATGAGGCCGCTCCTGCTCAGGATTCTTGACACCAATACCCAGGTGTTTATTGAACCAGCGATACATCGCCTGCCTTGAAGGAAGATTGTAATTGTGCCCGAACTCGGTTCGAGAATGTAACATCAGGTTCTCTTGGACACCCAATTCGCCATAAAGTTTCCTTAACTCGGGGAAGCCCTTGCTTGCCATTTCCTTCGTCCAGTCATCCGCTGCGGTGACACACAGTGGCTTTGGCGCAAACAAGGCAGCGAAGGCAACATTGCCCTCCTCAACGCGCATCAGGCTGGCATTCTCACAAGTGCAACCGCCCTGCATCGCGGTGGAAACCATCACGGCTGGAGCCGACACCTTGACCCTGGGATCCAGGGCGGAGACCACAAAGGTCTGCGTGCCACCACCGCTTGCGCCAGTGACCGCGATACGCTCCGGGTCAACATCGGGCAGACCCTGCATGAAGTCGATCGCACGGATCGAGTTCCAGGTCTGTAGCATCATGATGCCCTGCAGTTGTGACTCGGCCTGGGGGCTGAAAAGTCCCCAGCCTTTAGGGACAATCATACCGGGACGCTGCTCGGCAAACCGGTGGGCAAGCTGGTAGGAAATCTGGTCATTGTCGCAGTAGCCGATCATGTCATACTGAAAGACAACGCAACCCAGCCTGGCCAGGCCGACACAACGCGCCTGGATCGGGTTGCGGCCGGTCTCGAGGAATTCCTCAGCCCCCTGCGCAATCTGCTTCTTTATATTCGCCGCGCCTGCATCATGAAAACGGCCATCCTGCCAGTGTCCATGCGGGCATAGGATACCAGGTCGTTTTGTGATCTCTGCGCCTGTCGGGCGGTAGAGACTGCCGGTAAGGTAAAATCCCGGGAAGCTCTCAAAATAGACCTTCTCGACACTGAAGCCATCACCCTCAACCCTCCCATGAATGACAGCATTAAGGGGGGTGCGCTCCGGTTCCGGATAAAGACCAACGGCAACCTTCAAGTGGTGGCGGATCTTCTCCGAGCGTGCTTCCCAGTCTTTTCCTGATACCGGCGGCTTAAAGGGAAAATAACCGTTCAGGTCCTTGAGCGCCGCAAGGCGCCTGTCGGCGGGAAACTTCCCCCCAGGCAACACCCGGAGCTGAGCCCATGAAGTGCTCAGTAAAAATGACAACGTTAAAATAATAGTAGCCGCTCGCATCGGTCTGGTCTGTTAACTTTTACCCTTTGGGATTATTTGGCTTTCGATCCATAGCGCCATTGCGCAATCTTTTTCCCCTGGTGGAAAACGTCAATTGCAAGGCCATCAAGCTTCTGAGTATCCCTGGTCACAATGGTCCTGCTGTTCTTCTTGTTGCCGGGCTTGTTTTTCCCGCCGGTTTTTTTGCGCTCGACCTTTTCCACCTGCTGCAGGGCAATACGCTCAGTATTAAAGGAAATCCTGGTAGTGTTGGCAAAATCAGCAATGCTCTTGCTTCCGGTCACAAAGCGCGAGCTCTCCTTGCGCCTGTTGCCGACACGATTCTCCGAGGTAATCCAGATCCTGTATTTGAATTCCACCCCGGAGAAATCCTTGAAGCTGCGGTTGCCGATATCGACTTTATAAATCCAGCCCTCCGTCGTCGTCGTGTTGCCTTTTTTGTTGCGATCAATGCGATTCTTCGCGGCACTGAAATCAAGTTGCACCCCGGGAACCGCTGTCAGTTCAACCGGCAGGAACAACATTGCTGCAATCATCACAAATTTCATCAAGGCACTATGACATCGACAGGGGAGAAGCTTCAAGAACCCTTAGTGCAAGGCGTGAAAAGTGCTTTTCCTTTAAAATGCTCAGCCCTTGAAACAATTTTCAACCCCTATGCCGATCACCCGGGAAGCCATTATTTCTTTAATTACCATATTTATTTTGTATTAATTGAATTTTGATAAATTTTGGGCGACATTTTGTGGAATCATTTTTGGATTCGGTATGCCAAAAATCCGTCGCACAAGCACCGCCAAGAGAACCTCCGCCAAGAGAACCTCCACCAAGAGAGCCTCCACCAAGAGAGCCTCCACCAAGAGAGCCTCCACCAAGAGAGCCTCCACCAAGAGAGCCTCCACCAA
>CAWVVE010000531.1:0-2167 GCA_963933075.1 uncultured Verrucomicrobiaceae bacterium
ACCGGTGCCGGTGACAAGATCGCTTCCGCACTTTATCGCACCCTTGAGTATAATGAGGGCAAGGAAGTTGCCAATCCCCTCTATATGATGGTTGACTCCGGGGCACGGGGCAACAAGCAGCAGATTAAGCAGCTCTCGGGTATGCGGGGCCTGATGGCCAAGCCGTCCGGTGAAATCATCGAGCGGCCGATTACTTCAAATTTCCGTGAAGGGCTCTCCGTCCTTGAGTATTTTGTGTCCACCCACGGTGCCCGTAAGGGACTGGCGGATACCGCACTGAAGACGGCTGATTCCGGGTACCTCACCAGAAAACTGGTTGATGTTTCCCAGGATGTCATTATTACCAGCCCCGATTGTGGGACAACGCAGGGAATTACCGTAAAGTCCATCTATGAGGGTGATGAAGAAGTGGTTGACCTTGCAACCCGTGTATATGGTCGAACCAGCTGTGAGAAGATTATTGATCCGATTTCCCAGGAGGTGATTGTTGAGGTCGATCAACTGATTGATGAGCCTACCGGGTTAAAACTGCAGGACATTGGTCATGAGCAGATGCGTATCCGCTCGGTTCTTACCTGTGAGTCCATGAAGGGTTGTTGCGCCAGGTGCTACGGCCTTAACCTGGCCAACGGCGAGGCGGTGGGGATCGGCGAGGCGGTGGGGATCATTGCTGCTCAATCAATCGGTGAGCCTGGTACGCAGCTTACGATGCGTACCTTTCACATTGGCGGGGTTGCTCAGCAGGCACTTAAGCAGCCGGTTATTAATGTTGGTAACAAGGGCCTTGTTCGCTACAAGGACTTGCGCACCGTTGAGTCACTCGATGGCAAGTTCATTGTCCTCAACAAGAGCGGTGCACTGGCGATCGTGGATAGCAAGGGAATGGAACTGGAAGCGCATCCTTTGGTTATAGGGACAATCATTGAACCTGCTGATGGCGTTGCCGTTGAGAGGGGTGACCAAGTGGCAACCTGGGACCCACATAATGTGCCGATCATTACCGAGAAAAGCGGCAAGATTGAATTCCGTGACATGATTCCCGGCATCACTGTCAAAAAGGAGAAGGATGCAGCCACAGGCGTTCAGGGGATGGTGGTTATTGAGCACAAGGAGGATTTGCATCCGCAGGTCGTCATTACCAATGCCAAGACCAAGGAGATCCTCGCCAGTTATTCAGTGCCTACCGGGGCGCACCTTGCCGTTAAGGACAAGGAGAAGGTCCAGGGTGGTGCTTTGCTGGCAAAGACTCCGCGAAAAGTTGCGAAAACCAAGGATATTACAGGTGGTCTTCCACGAGTTACCGAGTTGTTTGAAGCACGCAAGCCAAAGGAAAACGCTGAAATTGCCAAGATTGACGGCGTTGTGAGCTTTGATGGCATGTCACGCGGCAAGCGGAAACTGATCGTCACCGATCCTGAAACCGGTGAGACCGCTGAGCACCTTATTCCGCGCAACAAGCACATTACGGTTTATGAGGAAGACACGGTTAGTCGTGCGGATCTGCTGACTGACGGCCCCGTGGTGCCTCATGAGATTCTTGAGATTCTTGGAACTCACGCATTGATGGAGCATCTGGTTTACGAGGTGCAGGAGGTTTATCGCCTGCAGGGTGTGGAGATTAATGATAAACATATCGAGATCATTGTCCGCCAGATGTTGCGCAAGGTCCGGATTACTGATCCGGGTGATACCACGTTTCTCTGGGGCGATCAGGTTGAGCGAACAGAGTTCCTCCGTGTTAACGAGGAGATGGAACAACAGGGCGGTAAACCGGCAGAAGCGGAGCCGGTTCTGCTTGGCATTACAAAGGCCTCGCTGGAGACCGAGAGCTTTATTTCAGCAGCCAGTTTCCAGGATACCACTCGTGTTTTGACTGATGCAGCTACCCTTGGAAAGACTGATTTCCTGCGCGGCTTCAAGGAGAATGTTATCATGGGGCACCTTATTCCGGCGGGCAGTGGTTTTAGCACCAAGCGTGGAGTGGAGATTCGTGAAACAGTGGAACCTCCTGAAATTGAAGGAGCTGAACCGGAAGCGGCCGCTGATGATGTCGTGGAGACAAGCTTGGAGGCTTTACTTGGAGGAGATATTAGCCCTGCTGTTGATGCTCCGGATTTGGCAGCAGAGCCTGCAAAAGCACCGGTAGAGGAACCTGCCGGGGAAGCGG
>CAWVVE010000532.1:0-2122 GCA_963933075.1 uncultured Verrucomicrobiaceae bacterium
GGTATTTGGGCTGCCGGGTCATGTTCCCGGCTATGACATAGAGGCTTTTGCCATCTGGGGTGACCACGAGGGAGTGGGGGCCGTGCTCGCCGCCTCCATTCATTTCTGAAATAACTTCGGAAGGCCCCAGGTTGCCGTCTGGCAGCACCTTAGCCCGGGACAATGTCCTGTTACCCATCATGTAGAGGTGATCGAAGGCATAGAGCATCCCCCACTGGGATGACTTTACGTTGAGCTTCTTGATCTTGCTTTCATCAAGGGGCTCACCGGGCTTGGGAATCTCAATTGAGAATGTGCCCGCACCTCCCTGGTCCGAGACGGCGAGGCGTCCCTTGTTGTCAAAGGCCATGGCAATCCATGAACCATACTTTCCCTTGTTGACCTTGTAGACCAGGTCGACCTCAAACCCTGGGGGCACGTTCAGGCCCGTGGATGGATCCTCAATGGTTTTTTCCAGTGGCGGAAGCTGGGCTTGGCCGAAGGCGCCCGCCAGGGAAAGGATAATGCTAAGTGATACGATTCTTGAGATGGCCATAAGTGCTTGCTGGATTGTTTTAGATCCGATTGCGCGAAAAGAAATAACGCTGAATTTGAACAGCCACCAGCCAATTCGGATATTATTATGTGTTGTATAACGTATACTTCTGGTATCCCTCTGTCTCGCATTTATGCACTCGTTCACCTGGTTACGGCATCTTTCCCGACAAATGCTTGGCGGCAATCCATTCGGGGGAAATTGTCCCCCGACGCGGGTTTCATTGTTTGGCAAGGGACGCCCCACCTCCCCGGTGCCCTTGCCGTGGAACTACAAGGAGCCATTGAGGATTTTCGAGACTTTCTATACCGGTGCCGACAATGAGGATGGTTGGGGCAAGCACAACCGCTATCTTTACGCGGGGGGGATCTCTCCGGTTCTGGTGAGTCGTGACCCCGGAATGATCAAGGCGATTCAGGCAATGACGGGAGATAAGCCGGGCCAGTTTGATCGTGATACCAGTCCAACGGCCGGTATTGCGCGTGCCACAGGCGAGGACTCCCTGCTTTATGCCAATGGGAGTATCTGGCGTCGCCAGAAGAGCCTTGTTGCCAAGCCGTTCAGTCGCGGAAACCTCTTCCAGCTACAGCGCTTTGAAGGTTTTGAGAAAACGTTCCGGAACACGGTTGCCAAGCGTCTTGATTTCCTGCGCAAGCGGCAGTTGGAGCTCGGCAAATCGAGGGTCCAGGTTGAGCTCGATTTAGAGATCAAGGTGATCATGCTGGAGATGCTCGTGAACAATTTTTTTGGTGGTAGCGTGGGCTATGATGAGCTGCGTGATTATCATGTCCCGGCTCTGGCCTACCTGATCGATCACATGGTGAGGGACACGGTAGCCCCTAAGTCGCAGGCTCTTGCCAGGTTGTTTACCGGCGAGAACCGGACACTGGGACGACACCGGGAGACTTTCGCTGCCTTGACTGACATTGCCCTTGCAGGGCGTAAACAGAAATTGGGACTATGGGGTGAGTTTGAGTCGGAGGCGCCTGACGCAGCGCTGCGCAGTAATATCATGGTGTTTCTTGCGGGGGCAATGGAAGCGACGACATCGTTTGCCAGCTGGGCCATTTCCCATCTTTCTCACTCTCCCGAGTGGCAGTCCAGGGTATATGAGGAGGTTAAGTCAATGGATTACTACGATCCTGATGATTTTACGGGTGCTCCGAACCTGAACCGCGTTCTTGAGGAGACGTTGCGCCTCACTCCTGCACTCTATTTCCTGCCTCGCCGTGCCACTGCCGATACGCTTGTCGAGACAACAGATGGTCGAACGATGCTCATTCCCGAAGGAACACACATTCGTCTGGATATCTGGCATGCGAACCGGTGCGAGGAGTTCTGGGGAGAGCAGGTTACCGGCTATCCTGCGGATCAATTTGCACCCGAGCGATGGGAGTTCATGGAGCAGAAGGGACTCTCAGCAAGGGAAATGCTTCATTTTGGCTTTGGTTATGGTCCTCGTTTCTGCCCCGGGCGCTCACTCGGATTGCTTGAAGTGGGCCTGGTCGTCGGTGCCATGGTCAAGTTGTTCAGGTTTGACGCCGTGTCTGACCGGACCAGCGCGGTTGCCGGTGTTTCCACAAAGCC
>CAWVVE010000533.1:0-2113 GCA_963933075.1 uncultured Verrucomicrobiaceae bacterium
GATGATAACCCCGTCAGCATCGACAGACTTGACTGAGCCTTCCAGAAGTATACCGCGATTTGCAATGTCTGGAGCCTTTTCCTGGGGCAACTGATCGCCGCTCCTTAACGCGAAACTTTCTTTTTCACTGAGTTTTTTTTTACCCTTGGCTTGCCTCTCCATGTGCCGACAGGGGACACGTTGGCGCGATCTGCGTATACCTGAAATTCCTCAGAGAATTGCTTGACGAGTGCCGGCTTATTTTTTGCCTGGTCATGCAGTTCAGCGCGATCCTTTGAGATGTTGTAGAGTTCCCATGGCCGGTTTTCCTTGGCGACAAGTTTCCAGTTGCCCTTGCGGATGGCGCGATTGCCTTCATGCTCCCAGTAGAGGGCCTCACGCTTGATATCCCCTCCCTTGAAAGCGGTGTCCAGGCTGCGTCCTTCAAGCGGTTTAATTTTCTTGCCGTTGAGTTCCCTCGGATAATCAACTCCGCCGATATCTGCACAGGTGGCCATGATGTCAATTAAGTGGCCTGGCTGGTGGTCAAGCTTGCCTTTGCCCTTGATGCCTGCCGGCCAGTGAGCAATGAGAGGGGTGCTGATTCCTCCCTCGTGTACCCAGTGTTTGTATTCGCGGAATGGCGTGTTTGAAACATTGGCCCATCCCATGCCGTAGCCGATGTAGGTATCGGCCGGCCCCGGCATGACTCCCGGACCCGTGCGCACCGGATAGCCGTCCCGGGTTTGCCTGGGCTGCATGCGGGTCTGCAGCTCGCCCTTCTTCATTGGTGGCAGGGTGGGCTTATCCGCACGCGGATTAAACCTGCCGCCACGCCCATATCCCTCGGCACAACCGCCATTGTCCTGAAGAAAGAAAATCAGGGTGTTGTCGAGTTGCCCGGCTGCCTTGACACTGTCGACAATCTTGCCGATCCCTTGATCCATCTCGTCCACCATGGCGGCATAAACCTCCATGCAGCGGATTTCCCATTCTTCCTCCTTAACACGTCCCCACTCCCATGCCTGCGGTGAGAGCTCGGTGTCGTTTTTAATGATGCCGAGATGCTTCATCTTCTTGAAGCGTGCTTCCCGGATGATCTTGTAGCCGGCATTATACTTGCCTTTATATTTTTCGATAGTCTTCTCCCTTGCATGCATTGGCCAGTGCGCGGCGGTGAATGAGACATAGCAGAAGAAGGGCGCATCAGGTTTTGCGCTCACGTGTTCACTGATATAGCGGGCCGTCTGGTCGGCAATGGCATCAGTGTAAAACCATTCCTCTTCAGGCTTGTATTCAGGGTCATTGTCCGGAGCGACCTGGGTGTTGCCCCGGGTCAGTGAGTTGGGGTCCCAAAGAGAACCGGCTCCATGGATGGTGCCGTAGAAGCGATCAAAGCCGCGCTGTTTCGGCCAGTTTTCCTTAGGTCCGGTTGGTGAAACGTGCTTGGTAACATGCCATTTTCCTGCCATGTATGTACCGTAGCCTGCAGATTTCAGTGCCTCGGCAATCGTCAGGCATTCACGGTTGATTTCACCGCGGTAACCGGGATGTCCACGGTCATTCATCATCCAGCCGACGCCGGCCTGGTGGGGGTAGAGACCGCTCAGAAGGGATGCTCGTGTAGGGCAGCAGCGTGCCGTGTTATAGAACTGGGTGAAGCGCAGACCACCGGCTGCAAGTTGATTGAGAACCGGCGTTTCAATCTCGCTGCCGTAGCACCCGAGATCCGAAATTCCCATGTCATCGCCCATGATCAGGATGATATTCGGCCGGGGAGCAGCAGGGAGACATGCAGAGAAGCACAGGAAGCTTAAGGTGAGGGTGAGCTTGAATTTCATGATGTTGATTGGTGAAGAGAAATCTGGTTCCAGGATGGTCTGCAGCAAGTAATCAACCTGCTTATTGAAGCCGGGGTGCGGTCAGTCGCCGGATTTTCGCTATGGCAACTAAGCCACCGCCTATTCCTCTTTCAAGAGGCCGAGTTTTGCCAGCTTGGGCCAGATTACCACGCGGCAATAAGGGGCGTTCTGGTTGGCTTCGAAATAATCCTGATGATAATTCTCGGCCCGGTAGAATGCACTGGCTTTGGTTATTTCGGTGACAATCGGGTTTCTGAATTTTCCGGATTTAT
>CAWVVE010000534.1:0-2105 GCA_963933075.1 uncultured Verrucomicrobiaceae bacterium
TGCCATGTGGCGCATGCTGCCGGGATTGCCGGAGGAGAACAAGCCCTACATGGACTGTGTTAAAATTCTCCTCAAGCATGGAACGAATCCAGACCTACGCTGGAATAGGGTAAGCGCTCTGCAAATGGCACTTAACAACAGGCTTGAAGAAGCTGCAAAATTACTGCGCTAAACAAAGATAAAGCTATTGATTGCCGGCTTGTCACGAAAGCCGTCAGGAGAGGTTGCCATTTCCACCCTCATGGTGGAGCTGCACTATCTCCTCATAGGCCTGCGCGAATCATCAATCACTTCTCCATTCGCGGTTATTGCCTGATAGCGAAACTCCTTCGGATGCATAATGACCTTGATCAGATGATTAACCGACTCAGCCCGGGCTAAAAAAGGACGCGACCGCTTCCAACCGGATGGAATCGACCGTGTCCGTGTCCCCCAGGCTCCGTCACCCAGATAAACAACCCCGTCCTCATCATCCCTGCGACCACCCTTCAAGGGGTGAGTGCGTTTGTAGACATGATGATCATTTTCAAAGACGGCATCTACAAGGTATTCTTCAAAAAGCGGCGACCAAGACCTCTGGATATCTAAAGCATCCCCTTTAACACCCGTTCCCCAGGCGGGGCGATGATAACAAATAAACTGTCGGGGAAAGTCCTTGCGGGAGTCGAGCGCCTCCTCAAGCCATCGGCGTTGAGCGACCACGTTGGCCGTGTGCCCAGAATCAAGCGCGATTACACTCATGTAATTACCGAAATCAACCGAGAATCGACTGCCTGCCGCCAACCCCAGGAACAAGCTGTAGAAATATGGCGCCTCGGATCTCGGCGGGGCATGGGATGGTCGGTATTGTGCCCCCCTGACTTCATGGTTACCAATAACTACAATCATCGGCAAAAGTCGACCACTTGGCGAAATGGCACACCGTGTCCATGATTCAATCCACTCCAACCAGCGGTTGCCATCCACGCCATTGGCATATGCAAGATCTCCTCCCAAGAGAGCAAAAAGGGGATCTTCAGTGCCGGCTCTACGATTCATAGCGTCCAGTAGATCGCGACTATGGAACATATCACCACCTGTCACAAAACTCAGCCCATCAACAAAACGTGCCGGAGCCGTCTCGAAATACCAAGTGCCTAGAAGACGCCCGTAGCGAAATATTTTAAACGCGTAGCGAGTTCCCGGGGAAAGTCCTTTTAAATCCGCAGTAAAAACCTCATTGAGGGTGTCACCAAAGCGTCGCCGCGTAATCAACGATGACGCCCATTTACCGCCAGATGCCACCCGGTATGCAAGCTGGAATCTTGACGATCCTGCCACAATCTCTGCTAGAGGGGGCAATTTGTTCCAAAACCTATCAGGCCCGCCGCCCTTTAGACAAGCCCATTGAGCCCCCTCAGGAACCAGAGTCGTTGTCCTCTCCCCGATACGCAACTCAAGATGCGCATTCATGCTGTAATCCGGACTTTGCAAACTGTCATTATGTCCTGCAATCGCAATCAATCCCTGGTGTCCTGCTACTGCAGGACCGAGGGGGAAATACTCCCATTGGCCCGGTTTCTTGGTCTGCACCTGCTCGAGTCGACTGTCAACACCCTGTACCCCCGAACGCGCTACTTCCGTGCCGTCAAGGTATGCGATAAAGCCATCATGATGACGTATAGCCAACACAACCTCTGCCTCCCCCGGCAAATCATCAGGAATGGAAAATGCATGGCGTAAATAAATGGAACGATAGTTTCCCCTCATGTCGTCAAGCTTCGTTCGCACATCATGCCCGTAGCCAAAGCCCCCTGGGGAAACAATCCACCGTTTACCGGCAACATCCTTGTCAGCGACCCACTGAATCGCCATCGATCGGCAGGGATCCTTATACCACTGACAAAACGGACCAAACTCAACAGCCTGTGCATCGGAGAAAATGCAAAGCACGAGACACAAGAACAACCTCTTCATCCCGCAACCCTTACACCGCCACCCCACAGCGCACAAGGGCACAAGGGCACAAGGGCGGGTGGTTCATGGGGCTACAATATTAAAGCGGTGAAGCGCAAATCACGGATATTGCCTTGGCACCTTGACCTCACAATTCGGTAGCGCTTTTC
>CAWVVE010000535.1:0-2076 GCA_963933075.1 uncultured Verrucomicrobiaceae bacterium
AGCCGGCCTGTTTTTGCAACAGGCCGGGAAGATAGATGAAATAGACCGCTCTGCAAGTGCTGCAAGAAGGTTGCCATTTACCCGCCGATCGGGTTCCTCCACTCTCCGCTGCGAATCCTCTCGAGGATGACGGCAATTAATATCACCAGGCCGAGAACGATCATTTGTGTCTCACTGCCCAGCAGCAAGAGGTTCATTCCGTTGTTGATGACGGCAATGATGAAGGCCCCGATCAGCGTGCCGAACACCTTTCCCTTGCCTCCAAAGAGGGAGGTTCCTCCGACAACAACGGCCGCGATGACCATCAGTTCATAGGTTACACCATAATTACCTGCCCCGCTCTGCAGCTGGGATGCCATCACGATGCCCCCCAGGCCGGCCGTTGCGCCGCAGATGGCATACACTATGAGCTTAATGTTCCTTGGTGATATACCCGACATTCGTGCCGCTTCCGGATTGGCTCCCGTCGCGTAGATATACCGGCCGAGGGTGGTCTTGTTCATGATGATGTGGGCCGCTGTATAAAGCAGCAGCATCAGGATCACGCAGTTGGGAATGCCGAAGCTTAAACCATTGCCCAGCCACTGGAAGCTGGCAGGAACGTCACTGATGGTTTCATTGTTGGCGATCTTGAAGGCTCCTCCCCGCAATACCTGCATCATGGCAAGTGTGGCAATGAAGGGTGGCACACAGAGCCGGCTTACCATGAGCCCGGTAAAGGCACCAGACAGGGAACAAACCGCAATGCCTGCAGCGGAGGCAATCAAGTACGCGGACAAGCCTGCGCCTGATGCACCGCCCATGGCTTCAATAATGCTGCATGTCACCACTGCTGAGAGGGCAATCATACTGCCCACCGAGAGGTCAATTCCCGCGGTGATGATCACCATGGTCATGCCGATGGCAAGAATGGCAATCACGGCGATCTGGCTGGTAATGTTCCTCAGGTTCGATGCGGTTAAAAAGACCGGCCATAGATAACTTTCAGGAAAAAACAGGGCGATGTTGGAATCCCGGCGTTCCTCAAGGTATGCGTCAAAAACGGGAGATTTCTTCATGGATGATGCTGCTGCGATCAGGTCGATGTCCCCGGATTTCTCCATTTCCCTACGTATTGCGGGCGGGCCGCCTATCCCCTTGCCAACCACGGTCAGTTGCCTGGCCAGCAGGGCGTCCTCAAGAGTCTTTGCGAAATCCCTTCCGCTCTGGTTGTCACCTGCGGCGATGAAGATTCTCGGGTTTTTCGGAAAGTTCCCCGGGCCTCTCTCGGTGACCTTAATAATGTCTTTGGCCAGTTTCCTGCCGGCTGAGGCTCCCTCGGGGCTCCTCTCCTCGATTGTCAGGATACTGAAAAAGGCGGCGAGCAGGAGCAGGACGGCTGCCATTCCATACTCGCCGGATACAAAGGCAAGGGGTTTCCTGAGGAGCTGAGCAATTGCTGACATGTTTGTTGCCTGCCCGGATCCGGCTCAATGTCCCGGCCCTGCCTGCTTGCTGATAAATCGCCTGCTATTGCAGCTTGGCGTTGTGGGCATCAATGACTTTCTTGAATCCATTGACCCGCTCGATGCAGGACTCGACTCCCCGGTAATCAATGATCACGACCTTGCCGCCCTCCTCGCCAAGGGCATCGATCATTGCCTGTCCGGCAAGTTCACCGCCCTGGGCGTTGTCAGTTCCGACGTGGGAGACAACCTTGGCACCCTCTGCCTGCACCCGGACATCAAAGGAAAACACCGGGACGTTGGCATTGTTCGCCTCCTTGACTGCAGTTCCTATCGCTTGCGAGTTGGTTGGGTTGAGGGCAATGGCAACGACTTCCTTCACCAGAAAATCCTTGATCTGTTTCTGTTGCTTGGAAATATCATTCTCGGCACCAAGGTAAATGAGGTCGTAGCCGTGCTTTGCCGCCTCATCGCGCATGTTGGCCTCAATCACCTTGAAGAAGGGGTTGGCAATGTCCATGCAGGTGGCTCCGATGAGTCCCCTTGATTTCTTGCCGCCTGTCCCTCCGGCCGACTCCTCGGGCGTCAGCGGTTCACCGGAGTCAACGGTATCCTTGGTGTAAAGGGTCGC
>CAWVVE010000536.1:0-2054 GCA_963933075.1 uncultured Verrucomicrobiaceae bacterium
GTTCTTCGGCATGTCCGGATAGAAATAATTCTTCCTGTCCCACTTGCTCACGGGTGGCGTCTGGCAACCAAGCATCATGCCGGCGAGCACGGTATATTCAATAGCGCCACGGTTAAGGACGGGCAGGGCACCGGGCAGGCCCAGGCATGTCGGGCAGGTGTGGGTATTGGGTTGCGCCCCATACTCCGCCGGGCAGGCACAGAACATCTTGCTCTGCGTCTTTAACTGAACGTGAACCTCCAGGCCGATTGTGGTGATATAATCCATTGTCCTTGGAAAAAAAATACTGTGTCGCGGCTTGGGCCGGCCTAGCGCAGGGAAAAGCGCATACTGCGCATTCGCCTCACCCGGTTGCCGCTCTTTTCCACCGTATAGAGTGATGAGTCCACCGCTTTCTCAACATGCAACTCCTCAAGCAGCCCGGAAACCTCGGGATCCGCAGCCACCTCTCTGACCTTCGGGTGATTGATCAGGCGGGTATAATCCCCCTTTTCCACAAGCTTTGAGATCTCGGGATCCTTGTCCAGTTCGCGCACCTTTGCATTGCGCAACACGCGCCCGGCAGCCGGATCCTCGGAAAGCTTGCCGCCTGCGGCGTTGTCCTTAAGTGCCACCATCAGATTCAGGAGCGCCCCCTTGGCGCGCACGGCAACCGGGTCGATCTTGGCAATCACCGATGCGACGTAGTCACGGTCAAGGGCCTCATTCCAGCGTGCCCAGAACGGCCGCTCGGTAACGACCTCACCTTCCTGCGCGGCCACCCCGGCATCGGTATTGCCAAGCGAGAAGAGGGCTCCCGCCATCCACAGGCCAAGGCCCAGGACAAAGATCACCACGGCGGCGGGGATAAGGCTCAGGGCAGCACCGAACATTCCTCCCAGCAGCCGGCCTTCCCTCTTCTTTCGCATCGGGGCGAGCAGGAAAGCACCGACCATCAGGCGCAGGCAGATGTAGACGGAAAAACCAATCCCCAGGGCGGCAAAAAATGCAAAACGCGGGGAGGGTTGCTCGGTAAAGACGGCAATCCACCCGGGAATCAGCGAATGACACCAATAACCGACGAATGCCCCCGCAAGCAGACAGACAATCCCGACAAACATGCCGATCACCCCGCGCACGAAGGCAGTGATGGCAAGCAGGATGGCAAGCGCGATGGCAATGGTGGTGAAATTCACCGGGAAGGGCAGGCTACCGTTGAATAAATCCGACTCCATCACTGACGATCAGCCGTTTTGTCCCCTCTGTCGAATGGCATGATCGCACAGCACAAGGGCGGCCATCGCCTCCACCATCGGCACAGCCCGCGGCAACACGCAGGGATCATGTCGGCCGCGCCCCTTCAACTCAGTATCCTCCCCGGAGCTGCTCACCGTCTTCTGCTCGCTCATTATGGTGGCCGTCGGCTTGAAGGCGACCCGGAAAACAATATCCTCCCCGTTACTGATGCCACCCTGGACACCGCCCGAGCGGTTGGACGTGGTTCGCACCCGCTCACCATCCATGTAGAAGGGGTCATTGTGCTCGCGCCCGGTCATCAGGGTGCCCGCAAATCCCGAGCCGATCTCAAAGCCCTTGCTCGCCGGCAGGCTCATCATCGCCCTGGCAAGTTCCGCCTCCAGCTTGTCGAAGACCGGTTCACCCAGACCCGCCGGGACTCCCCGGATAACACACTCGACCACCCCTCCCAGCGAGTTGCCATCAGCCCGGGCCTCCTTGATCCGCTCAATCATGCGCTCGGCGGCTTGCGGGTCCCCGCAACGGGCAATGTTGCTCTCCACCCCCTCCCGGGAGAGTTGCGCCAGGTCGACATCGGCAGTGATATCCTGCACCGAGCGCACGTGGCCGACAATCTCAAGGTTCTCCGCAAAGCGCTCACGCATTACCTTGGCTGCCAGGGCACCGGCAGCAACCCTGCCGATTGTCTCCCGTGCCGAGGCACGTCCGCCCCCCTGCCAGTTCCTGGTTCCATACTTGGCCTCATAGGTGTAATCAGCGTGGGAAGGGCGGTATTTCTCCTTCATCTCCTCGTAGGCCCCGGGCCGGGCGTCCTCATT
>CAWVVE010000537.1:0-2045 GCA_963933075.1 uncultured Verrucomicrobiaceae bacterium
GATTTGAGGATGTCGATATTGGAGAGACACTCAGTGCCGATGAGCAGGCGGAAGCCTTGCCTTTCGTTGATATCGATCCGCCGACAGTGCAAATGCAGTTTTCCGTCAATGACTCCCCGTTCAGCGGTCGTGAGGGGAAACATGTGACCTCGCGCCAGATTCGTGATCGCTTGATGCGTGAGGCAAAGTCAAACATTTCCATTAGTGTCAGTGACAGTGACAGGGCCGGGGTTTTCAATGTTGCCGCCCGGGGGGCGATGCAGATTGCAGTGCTCGTTGAGGAGATGCGTCGCGAGGGTTACGAGGTGCTTGTTTCCCGTCCCCGCGTAATCACAAAGCGTGATGAGAATGATGTCCTGGTTGAGCCGTTTGAGACCATTTATGTTGAAGTGCCCGAGGAATATGTAAGCGGGGTAATGAAGGGCTTGGCGGCGCGCCGGGCGGAAATTGTCAACATGATGCCCTCCGGGAGAGGTAGCGTTATCGAGGCAACAATCCCAACTCGGGGGTTGATAGGTTTTGAATTCGAGTTGCTCAATATGACCAGCGGACACGGTATAATGTCGCATTTATTCAAGGAATACGCGCCACGCACCGGCGAGATAGCAGGCCGATCGAGTGGCACCCTGGTGTCAATGGAGGATGGTGTTGCGATGGCGTATTCACTGGATGCTCTTGAGACACGGGGAAAACTCTTTATTGCTGCCGGTGATAACATATACCAGGGCCAGATTGTCGGCGAGAACCCACGCAGTGATGACCTTCCGGTGAACCCGACAAAGGGGAAACACCTGACCAACTACCGCTCATCAGGAGACGGTAAGGGAATCCAGTTGTCACCGCCGCTGAAGTTTTCACTCGAGCGTGCCATTGAATACATTACTGCTGACGAGCTGGTAGAGGCGACGCCGAAGAATATTCGTCTTCGCAAGCGGGTCCTTTGTGCTACCGAGAGGAAGAGGCAGGCCCGCAAGGCGACCTCGGATTAGAACGTTTTATAATTTCCGGATAGTCGACCCGGAGACTGCCGTATTCGTTACTCTGGCGGTGAGTGCCATAGACGGTCACGTGCGCTTACCCGCCAGTATTCGCCGGTTGCAGTGCCATTGTGGATCACGGTGGCCCCTGCATGCAGGGCGACAGTCGGGCAGATGTGCCGGGGAAATCCGAGGATGGTATTGCCGGGAAAGAGTTGCCCGGACTGTGAGGTCTTTAAAACGAGGTGTTCCTCGCTTTGGCTCAGGGCAGTGGCATCGGCAATGCCCTGCAAGGACACCCGCAGGTTGAGCGGATTCTCTGCGGCGATTGCCTTATGGCCGAGATCAATGCAGATGCTTGTGTCGCCGGGCTTACTGATGACCCGCGTCAGCAGGCATGCCGCGATCTCGAACTCAAGATCGGGAAAGGAGCCCGCGTAGCCGATGTCCCAGAGCAGGGTTGTGCCGGGACTGCACTGCCAGCCTGTGGCACTGGCCCACAGGCCGAAGGTGGGCGAACCGCTGACGATCACTGCGGGCACGGGATTGGCGGCAGTATAATTTTCCAGGGCTGTTTTTATTGCGCCTACCTCCTTCTTGCGGGTTTCAAGCGAAGGCTGGTGGAGATGCCCGTCGTAGGCATGCAGGCCCGAAAAAACAACACCCTGTTGTGCCTCTATCCATTGCCTCAGCGAGTTCATTTCTTTACCAATGGCAATTCCGGTGCGGTGCATACCGCAATCAATGTCGATGAAGAGCCGGAAAGGGTTGCTGCCATCACCCAGTTGGTCAGCAATGGCCTGTGCCGATGCCATGTTATCAGTAACTGCCGCAAATGATGTTTCTGGAAACCGGTCAATTAAGCCCGCAAGGCGTTTAATATTAGGGCCGACAGGCTGATAGGCCATCAGCACGTCTTTGGCACCTGCTTCGGCAACCATCACCAATTCCGCGATTGTAGCCGCCTTGAATTTGTTGATGCCCCTGTCCATCTGTAACCGCATCACCTCAATCATCTTGTGGCTCTTCACATGCGGGCGCAGCCGGCCTATTCCGTCCGTGCCGACG
>CAWVVE010000538.1:0-2038 GCA_963933075.1 uncultured Verrucomicrobiaceae bacterium
GCCAGCGTTCGTTCTGAGCCAGAATCAAACTCTCCGAAAAGAAAGTATGTAGTCTTTCAACCGGCAAGCCGGATGAAAGACAAATATTCTGACGGGAATCAGGGTGCCTACTTTCAAGCACCCTGTTTACCGCGCACCACATCGCTTCAAGCGAGTGGCACGCAACGCACAAATTAGCTTTTTCAATTTTCGTTTCGATCTTGTAATGACGTAAACGTCTTCACAAAATCGAACCTGTCTTCTCAAAGAACACCGTATCCAAGAGACCTAAAGAAAAAATGTGCTCGTAGGCACATAGCAACTCAAGCCTTCCGGGAACCCGACGTATTCCGGTCGGCGGGCGGTGATTATAGTCGATTGCTTAATATGGTCAAATTTTTTTGGCGTAATTAAACAGTATTTATCGCCAACTTGATTAAACCACCCGGAATGTCCCGCTAGTCATTGATGTTACAGCGGAAAAAACCACTAAGTATCAATGACATCCGGCCAATCAGTATGAAAGTACTCCCCGGCAGGGCGATCCACGCGTTCGTAGGTATGCGCACCAAAAAAATCTCTCTGCGCCTGCAGAAGGTTTGCTGGCAGGCGCTCAGAGCGGAAACTATCATAATACCCCAATGACGCACTGAATGCCGGAACAGGAATCCCACGCCGTACCGCGAGGCAGATAACCTCTCTCCAGGCCTTCTCGCTACGGTTGAGAATCTCCTTGAAGTAGTCATCGAGCATGAGGTTCCCAAGGTCCGGTTCCCTGCTATACGCCTCCGTGATACGATTAAGAAATCGTGCGCGGATAATACACCCACCACGCCATATCCTGGCAATCGAGCCAAGATTCAGATCCCACTCATGGGCAATGCCGACCTTTTTCATAAGGTCAAGTCCCTGAGCGTATGAAATGATTTTCGAGGCATGTAATGCTGCTTCAACTTTTCCTATCAGCTCCTCCTTGCTCCATCCGCTATCATTGCAATCCTCAGCGGAAGGCCCCCTTAGTTGTGATGCCGCGATGACCCTCTGTTCCTTCATCGAAGAGAGTATCCGCGCCTCAACCGCCGCATTGATTGTGGAAATGACAATGCCGTTTTCAACCCCGCTCATAACCGTCCATCGCCCGGTACCCTTCTGGCCTGCCCGATCCATGACAATATCAACGACTGGCTTTCCTGTCTCGGGGTCTTTCTGCTCGAGAATCTTGCTGGTGATCTGGATCAGGTAACTTTCCAGATCACCCGCATTCCAGGTGTCGAATATCTTCGCAAGTTCTTCAGCCGTGAACCCACTTGACTTAAACAGGTTGTAGGCCTCACAGATAAGCTGCATGTCACCGTATTCGATGCCGTTGTGGACCATCTTCACGAAATGCCCGGCCCCGCCGGGCCCAATATGCGTGACGCAGGGCTCACCATCCACCTTTGCTGCAATTGCCTCAAAAACAGGCCTGACAATCGCCCAGCTTGACTCATCACCTCCCGGCATAATCGAAGGCCCCTTAAGGGCCCCCTCTTCCCCTCCCGAGACACCTGTCCCGATAAACCGTAGCCCCTTTTCCCCAAGCTGCTTTGCACGACGCTCGGAATCGGTAAACAGGCTGTTACCACCGTCAATGATCAAGTCACCTTCTTCGAGCAAGGGAACCAGTTGCTCGATCACGGCATCAACCGGGAACCCAGCCTGTACCATGAGCATCACCTTTCGCGGTCGTTCAAGACTTGCCACAAAACCCTCAAGGTCCTCGTAACCTTGGATGCCACTACCCTGTGCCGGACCATTAATAAATTCGGTCATGGTCCCCACAGTACGGTTGTATACCGATGCGCTGAATCCGCGGCTGGCCACATTTAGAATCAGGTTTTGTCCCATTACCGCAAGGCCAATCAATCCGAAGTCACTCTTACTCATTTTGTCGCTTAGCTCTTAATATCTGAAAATTTCATGGGAAGCCTTAAGCTTCCGCTGTCATTCAATTAGCAAAAAGGAGCTTACGCAACCACCAATGCCAACTTTAGATTTCCTGCTCACCAGTAATCCCATC
>CAWVVE010000539.1:0-2028 GCA_963933075.1 uncultured Verrucomicrobiaceae bacterium
GGAAAATTGCCCGCTGACATTCCCGGTAGGTAAGAAAAACGTAAAAAAGGGCAGTGAAGATTGCACAAACAAGGGGAATTGGCACATCGAATTTGAAGTTACGGGAATTTTGCATGGGGAGCTTGCGCAATAGCCTGTAGGCAAAGGAACTTCCAGCACCAGTCGTAATGTTCAGGTAATGTTTACGGCGACAACTGCCCAAAGGATTTAGAAAGGCGCAACAAACTGCCGCTAAACGCGCAACGCGTGGTCTAAACGGCTGCTTTGTTGCTTTTCGCAGGGCAATCCATATCCTAGCGGGCGGGATTCCGGGGCGGCCCGGCTTTGGCCCGAAGCACTCCCATACGTCGCCGGAGGACTTCCAGGGTCTCTGCATGCCCCGGATTACCCGCCAGGTTATTGATCTCGTGCGGGTCTTGCTTGAGATCGAAGAGCTGCTCGTAAGGGGGCTTCTCATCGAAGTAATGAACGTATTTCCAGCGCTCCGACCTCAGTCCTTCGCTGCGCGGAATGTTATCCTTGTTCGTCCTGAGCCAGGAGGGCCGGAAATAATGCCCATAGAAAAAATCCCGCGGCCATTCCGGCACCTTGCCGCCCAAAAGGGGAACCAGGCTTCTCCCCTGCATGGCGGCGGGAACCTCAATACCCGCAAGGTCGAGCAGGGTTGGCCCGAAATCCACGTCAAGGGCCAAACCGGGAACCGCTTTACCCCTGGCAGCCTGCGGTTGACGAGGGTCATGGATGATGAGCGGCAGCCTGATGGACGGCTCATACATGAGCCAAATGCCGGTCAGGCCATGCTCCCCGGTGAGCAGCCCGTTATCAGAGGTGAAGATGACAATCGTGTTCTCCTCCAGTCCCTGCCTGCGGATTTCAGCGAGGATTCTGCCCACCTGGATATCGATTCCGGTGATCATCCGGTACATCGCCTTCATCATTTTTTGGTATTTATCCGGCGTGTCGAAACGGCGGAACCAGCGCTGGCGACTCATCGAGACACGCAGGAACCCAGGCAACTGCGCAAAGTGTTTGGGTTGGGAAACAGGTGGAGCAGGAATCACCACGTCCCGGTACAGGTCGGCAAGTTCATCATCAAAGATATACTGTTTTGCGTTGTCATCTTCGGGATGCGGCGCACTGAAACTCACGGAAAGGCAAAAAGGCCGGGTCGCGGTTGCACCCCGCAGAAAATCGATAGCGTGATCCCCGTTGATGGACGTCAGGTGCCTGAGGGTGCCCTCTTTTGACTTGCGGTAATAGGGCTGATGGGTGCTGCTCGCCTGGTTGGCCTGGAAAAAATCGAACATCTCCCCGGTAACCCCCGGTTTCAGGCGAACCCCTATCTTGCCGACAAACCCGGTGCGGTAACCTGCCGCCTTCAGGGTTGCCGGGTAGCTCTGCGCCATGGCGGCAAGGGTCATGGGAGGCTTTTCAAAGGTGTAGCCATGGCTCCTGCGATGCCGGCCTGTCAATATACTGGCACGGGTAGCCGCACAGATCGATGTCGTGCAGAATGCATTGGTGAACCGGAATCCCTGAGCGGCAAGCCGGTCGATGTTGGGAGTTTTGATAACCGGGTTTCCATAGCAGCCCAGCGCATCCCGGCGCTGGTTGTCCGTCATCAGGAAGACCAGGTTCGGTCGCTTGGGCGCAGGTTCCCTGGCCTTCCCCGAACCGGGGAAGATGGTGAACACAAAAATCAAGAGCAAACCCGGTATCCGGAGCATCATGGTTACTTTTCCCCAACAATCGCCTCTACGGTGATCCTCGTGCGAGTTTCAGGATCATCAAAGTCAATTGTTTTTGGGATGGCTTTGACCGACTCCTCGGACCGTTTCCCGGTCAGCCCTTCATCTTGTTTCCGTTCCTCCTCGGCCACGAGCTAGGGTGCAGGCAACTGATTGGCTTCGAAAGCTGGTTGAAATGAAAACATCCTGGATTTTATGGCGCCAATTGAGTCTAAGTCTTTTTTGTCGGCGCTAAACCATTGATTTACTTCGAAGGCATATGGTTTTGATTTCTTTCCAC
>CAWVVE010000540.1:0-2025 GCA_963933075.1 uncultured Verrucomicrobiaceae bacterium
GTCCGACCCGGTGTGCAGCTCGAGCAGGGCACCACCATGCCGTGAGTTTGAGCAGTGCATTGAGCGAATGAAGCAAAGATCATCAGCAATGGACCCGATATGGGGAAGTAATTCACTGACCGGTGCACCGCATTGGCCATGCCGGGAGAATTGCCAGGGTGAGGGGAGCAGGTTCCCGGTTTTGTGTGAGACGATACGCGGTTCCTTGAGGGGCAGCGGTTTGCCGGCATCCCGCTTGAGCAGTGGCTTGGGATCGAAAAGGTCCACGCTCGAGGGTCCCCCGTGCATGAAGACGAAGATGACCCGCTTGGCACGCGCCGTGGTGGTGGCGGGCTTGCTCGCGGCCACGCCATTGCCTGCCAGCATGGCATTGAGTGCCAGTGCGCCGAATCCCGTGCCTGCCTGCTGCAGCATGGCGCGTCGTGTGGTGGGGGCAGGCTTGCGGTTTGAGCAAAGGTTCATCAGTGATAAATCCTATTGGATATAGAGGAATTCGTTGGTAGCAAAGAGCGCCCTTGAAAACGCTGCCCACGCGGTATTTTTTTCATCCTTGCCGTAAGTGCCTGCAAACATCTCGCCCCTTTCTTTCTCGGCTGCGGTGGCTTCCCTTCCCATCAGATGCATGATGAGCCATGAGACGCGCGCTTTACTGCCCATGGCACGGGTGTCCTCAAGCATGATCTTTGCCAGTGCCGCGGAGGACTTGTGGATCAGATCGCTGTTCATCAGGTAGAGTGCCTGCGGGGTGACCGAGGACACGTTGCGCTTGCCGGTAATCACTGCGGGATCCGGAAAATCAAAGGCCTTTTGGCCGTCATACCCGGAACTGCGCAAGACCGGCAGGTAGATGGTTCGGCGCATGCTCTTGATGTATTCCTTCTGCTTGTTGCGGTCCACGTATTTGTGGGATTGTTCGGTTAACATCGATCCGCCCATGGTCAGGTCAAGGCGGTTGGACTTGTAGAGAATCGAGTCGCGCAGCACCTCGGATTCAATACGGCGCGGTTTCCAGCGGGCAAAAAGCCTGTTTTCAGGATCGGTTTCCTTCAGCCGGGTGTCCGCCAGCGATGCTTGCCGGTAGGTGGCAGAGTTCATGATGATACGGTGCAGCCCCTTGATGGACCACCCTGAATCAATGAGGGTTGATGCCAGGTGATCAAGCAGTGCGGGATGGCTGGGCTGTTGGCCCAGGTGGCCGAAATTATCAGGTGTAGTGACAATGCCTCGGCCAAAATGCCAGTGCCATATGCGGTTTGCAATGACCCGTGCGGTGAGGGGATTGCCGGGGGAGGCAATCCATTTCGCCAGTTGCAGCCGACCGCTTTGGTCGGCGGGAATATCCGGTTGCCGTTTGCCGGCAATGGTCACCGGCATCCGGCGCGGGATAAGCTCGCCGAGAGTCTGGTAGTCGCCCCGCAGGTGAACCTTGGTGTCCTTTGTGGGGTATTCGGTGACACCCATGACCTCAAAAATGGGGGGGAGATCCTTGCGGAGGTCCTCGAGTTTCCTGCTGATCTGTTTTTTTTCCTCCTCGGGGGTGGCCTTGTTCGCCTTGCGCTTTTCGAGGCCTGCAATTTCACTGCGACTTTTGGTGTGTTCTTCCCTGGAGAGGTCGTGCTGGTGGAAACGGGCCACGACACTGTACTTGGTGAGTGTCCTGGTCGACATGAAGATTCCCGCCAGGCCGTAGTAGTCCTCGATGGAAACCGGGTCAAACTTGTGGTCATGGCATCTGGCGCAACCGAATGTCATTCCCATGAAGGCCCTTCCGGTGGTATCGATCTGCTCATCGACAATGTCGCGACGCATCTTGTCGGGGTCATCACAGGCGAGCATCTTGGGGCCGACGGAAAGGAAGCCGACACCAAGGGTCTGGGCACGTTTTTGTGTAAAGTTGCCGGCGGGCATCAGGTCGCCGGCCAGTTGCTCAATAATGAACCGGTCGAAGGGCTTGTCGTCATTGAAGCAGGCAATCACGTAGTCGCGGTAGCGGAATGCGACAGGGTGTACGATGTCCTCGTCCAT
>CAWVVE010000541.1:0-2022 GCA_963933075.1 uncultured Verrucomicrobiaceae bacterium
ACCCCGAGCCGGTAAAACCCGGTGGCGATCAGGCCCTCATCCCCGCCATCTGCCAACTCATCTCCGGCGAGCTGCTCAAGGACAAACCGGTCATAGGGCTTGTCGGAATTAAAAGCATCAACCACGTAGTCACGGTAACGCCACGCGTTGGGTTTCTCGTCATCACGCTCATAGCCGTTGGTTTGCGCATAGCGCACCACGTCCAGCCAGTGCCGCCCCCAGCGCTCCCCGTATTCGGGCATCTCCAAAAGCCTGTCCACAAGCCTGGCGAAGATCTCGGCAACAGGGGCTTTATCCTCGGCGAATTCCCGGATTTGGCTGTATGTGGGCGCCAGGCCGACAAGGTCAAAATACGCGCGCCGGATAAGCTGCTCGCGATTCGCGGGAGGATTGGCAAGCAGTCCCTTCCCGGACAGGGCGGCGTCAATGACCGCATCAATACCGGCTTGCTCCGGCGGAACCAGGGCCTGGAACGCCCAGTAATCCCTGTCTTCGCCGGTAATCTCGAACTTTTCCTCCGCCCGGCCGGATCCCTGCAGGCCAAGGGAAAAGAACAATGCAACGAGCAGGTATACCCGGTAATGGGCTTTTCTGCTCATCGTTCAAACCTCAGGTTATTCTGCCCCTGCCCAATGCGCTCCAGGTAATCCAGGCTGCGCCGGATGCCATCCTCACAATCATGCAACGGTTCGTACTCGATCAGGTAAACGCCTGAAAAGATCATGCGCTCAAAGAGGGGCGCATAATCCAGATTATCATCACCAATGGCCACGGCCACCCAGCCATCACCCTGGCGGCTCCAGTCCTTCATGTGACAGTAGTTGATGCGCTCATTGAGGATAGACAGGCAGCAATCCGGGTCATCGGGGCGGACCGCCTTGATGTTGCCGGGATCAAAATTGAAACCCACCCGCGGCGGCAATTCCTCCATCAGGCGGCGCAGGCAATCCGGGTCGGTGGTCACCGAGTTGATATGGGTTGCCGAGCCGTCATCATTGAAGCGGATACCGCCATGGGTCTCGATGGCAATGGTCAATCCCAGCCCCGCGCACTGGCTGTCCATGATCTCAAACGCGCTGATCATGCGGCTCCAGATTTCCGGGGTGATTTCCGCCGCCGGGGTAAAACCGGCAAAGAGCCTGACATGGGTGGCGCCGCACTCCGCTGCCGCGACCAGTTGCCGGCGGCACTTGTCGAGCACCTCTTCATGAGCGCCGCTTTCAGCGAGGGTGAAATCATTCTCAATGCAGCAAAAAGGTGTCGCGATGCCAAACTCCTCATTGAGCGCGCGGTATTCGGCAATCTCACCGGCATCGGGAAACTCGGGCAGGCGCCCGACCTGGTCGCCGCCAATGCCGAACTCAAGCCATTTGCAGTCAAACTTCCTGGCAATCTCAAAATGCCGGCGCATCGGCAGGTTACGAAAGCCCCACTCACCAAGTCCCACAGAAATTGTCCGCTGATTTTGCATTGTCATTGGCACTGAAAATGCCTGAATCTCACCTTTTTATCAACCACCTTGCCCAATTACAGCATTATTCTCAGGGAAACCCGTGTTCCAGGGAAGCTCAGCTATCGGCAAACTTGCTTAAAAAGTCCTCCTTCACAAAGGGCAAATAGGTTAAGCTCCGCGTCCTTGAACTCTCACTATACCCATCAATGAAATCACGATACTCCCTGCCATTTATACTCTTTGTGCTCTGCTTCGCCCTAGCCGGGCCTGCCGGTGCCGGGCAAAGACCCAACGTCGTCCTCGTTATCACCGATGACCAGGGATACGGAGACCTCTCCTGTCACGGCAACCCGGTACTGAAGACGCCGCATCTCGACAAACTGCATGCTGAAAGCGTGCGCCTGACCGATTACCATGTGGCACCCACCTGCTCGCCGTCGCGCGCGGCACTGATCACCGGTCACTGGACCAACCGCACCGGTGTCTGGCACACCATCATGGGCCGCTCCATGCTGCGTGCCAACGAGGTCACCATCGGCAAGATTTTGGGTGATGGCGGTTACCACACC
>CAWVVE010000542.1:0-2011 GCA_963933075.1 uncultured Verrucomicrobiaceae bacterium
TGACAGGCGCTTGCCGACATCCTGCTTGTTGGGCGGATGAATGTTGCTCACCGTGGCGATGTCAGTGATCACCGCCATCCCCGTGTTGGGAACCTTAAGGGTTTCCAGCTGTGCCTGCCAGATTCCCGGCAGATTCTTTGGTTCCCCCCGGTATTTAAAAGGGGCGAGCTGCACAAAATAGAAGGGTAGGTCGGGTTTTTTCCATACGCTTCGCCAACCGGCGATGAGCGCCTTCATTTTCTCATGATACCGCATCCCTTCACCGTTATTCGACTCACCCTGATACCAGAGCGCACCCTTTATGGGATAGGGGAGAAGCGGATGGATCATGCCATTGTAAAGTGCCAACGCACTTTGATGATTAACACCATTGCCACGCTTTTGGGGAAACTGATCGAGCTTGTCGGCAAACTCCTCCTTGAGAGCCGGTATTGCCTTGAATCCTTCAGGCGCAATCCACGGCTCAATGCGCGTGCCTCCCCAGTTGGAACCGATTAGCCCAATGGGAACTTTCAGTTCACTCAGAAGTTCACGCCCGAAGTAATATCCGACCGCAGTAAAGTTACCTGCGGTTGACGGACTGGCAACCTGCCAGCCACTTGTATTGAAATCACTCTCGGCCTTCGCCGAGGGACGGTGATTAACCTTGATGTGCCGAATCAATGGATGGTCCGCAGCGGCTATTTCCTGCTTTGCATCGGTTGATCTGGAAACAGTCCACTCCATGTTTGACTGGCCGGAACACAACCAGACCTCACCGACAAGGACATCCTCAAGAATAACCTCATTGGAGCCCTTAACCACGAGCTTCACTCCCTTGGCATTGGCCTTCATTGCAGGTAGCGTTACCTGCCAGCGACCGTCCGCATCCGCCTTCGCCGAAGCCTTGGCACTGCCAAAGACAACAGAGACTTCCTCCCCCGGATCAGCGAGTCCCCAGATGGGAACCGGCTCACCCTGCTGCAGGACCATGTGACTTCCGAGAATGGATGGTAACTTGACCCCACCCGAGACAAGGCCGGGAAAAATCGCCATGGCGGCAACAAGACGGGCTAAAACAATACGGGGACGTGCTGTGTTTTTCATAGGGTGATATCTTTTTGCTGCTGAGGATAAATGACAATACAGGACACGCCATCCTTATCCCAACACACAAACAGCGCAAGCCCGGGAACGCCAATAGCCGGATTAAATGGCTTAGTGGCACGCGGCTCCGTGTTTCTTCAGTCGCCAGTAATTGTAGGGCCACGGCGTGACAAACCCGGCCAATAACATTACCGGGATTGCATAATAATTCATGCCAAGCTGACCCTTGGTTGCGACCAGGTCGGTAACCTCCATTGCCACCTCCATCATCAGCATCGAGATAAATGACATGCCAAGGGCCGTGGAAAGGGATTTCCTGAAATTCATCTGGCCGCGCATGAGTAACCCTGTCTCAAGAATCACGCTGGTTATCAGACCATTGATAAGCGGAAGAAGAAGCAGGAAATAATAAAGGGACGTGGCCGGAGCGATGGTTGCCCCGATCCCCAGAACTTGATAAGCGGCAAGTGTGCCGAACTCTCCGATGGAACAACCGATCAGGCACCACTTGGTATTGACTGCGCTTTGCTTCCAGAGCACCCGGTCACGCCAGTTGAATGCTGATGCTTTCTGCTGCCCACAGGGTTGCTCCACCTCCTTAAGCGAACCGGGATCAACCGCCATATAACCTGCCCCTGCAACCGCAATCTCCAGGGCCTGCCTGTCGGGACCGTTGTCACTGACACACACCACCGCCAGGTTTTTAGAAAGGTCAACCCGCACACCAGTAACCCCCGGCAGTGCCGATAGCACATCAGCAAGATGAGTTGCACAACCTTTGCAGGTCATGCCGTCAACCCCGATGGTGTAATTCTCGACTGCCATCCTTTTCCTTTCCACAGTGATCCCTTAAGGCTGACCGCCAGTGCCTTTAAGCAACACGGATGCACACTGCTGGAGTATTTTTATTTCATCCCCGGAATAA
>CAWVVE010000543.1:0-1991 GCA_963933075.1 uncultured Verrucomicrobiaceae bacterium
AGTGTTGATTTACCGGCATTGGGAAACCCCACCAGGCCCGCATCGGCAATCTTGCGCAACTCAAGGAAGAAGAATCCAGAATCCCCGGGTGTCCCCGGCGTGAATTCCTGTGGAGCCTGGTTAGTGGGTGACCTGAAATACATATTTCCCTTGCCGCCTGTCCCCGCCTTTGCCATAACGAAACTTTCTCCTTCGGTTGAAAGATCAGCCACTGGCTCAAGCCCTTCACCAAGGGCATCAACCTGCTGCTCCTTATCCGCTAACCGGAAAACAATGGTGCCCGGAGGGACCTTGACGACTAAATCCTTGCCGGATTTCCCCTTCTTTTGGCGACCCCCGCCATTCTCGCCATGTTCAGCGAGCAGGCGCGATCTGAAAAAAAGGTCTGTCAGGTTATCTGTATCCATGGCCGCCTTGAGGACGACATCTCCACCGTTCCCGCCATCACCCCCGTCCGGCCCACCCTTTGGGACATACTTCTCCCGACGGAAATGCACAACGCCATTTCCGCCATCCCCGGCTCGGGCGTAAACCCGTATATGATCGACAAACTGGCGTTTTTTCAAGCTCACCCAATCGAACGAAACTGCGCCGCGGTCAAGTCCCGCTGCATAGAGTGTTTCGATTGGATTGTCCGCATTATCTCTTTAATGTTCATGCCAATGAAAAATTTCATCGCTCTGATCGCTCTGATCGCCCTCATTGCCGCTCTCAGTGCCTCTGGCCTTCACGCTCAGGGTCCCCTGCCTTTTGGCAAAAACTTCCCAAACCTGGACGGCATGGCAACGGGAAAATGGTGGCTGAAAAGTCCCACTCCTCCCTCCAATCCAAACAGGAAGAAAAAACAGAAGCAATTCATCAACCTTGATGTGCCGCGTGATCAGGTTGTCGCTTTTGCCGTCTATACCCACGAAAACCGGAGCCTGAAGTTGACTGCCCAGCTTTACCCGCTGAAACCCGGTGAGCCCCGTGCCGTAAGACTGGAGTTCAAAGACGGAGGAAAATGGAAACTGGCAACCTCATCTGCGGTTCACGAACTCGGCTGGAGCGCACACTTCCGTGTTGATGAATGGGATAACAGCAAAGATGTGCCTTATCGTGTCCGGCACGGCGCAAACGCAATATTCAGCGGGTTGATCCGCAAGGACCCCGTCAACAAGGATGAAATCATCGTGGCTAATCTTTCCTGCAATTCCAGTCGTACGCCCGGTGAACGGCCCCAAATAATTAAGAATCTGCTGCTAGCCAATCCCGATCTACTGTTTTTTGCCGGCGACCAGACCTATCACCACACACAACATACTGCCGGCTGGATTCAGTTCGGGCTGCAATTCCGGGAATTGCTCAAAGATCGACCGACCATAACCATCCCCGACGATCATGACATTGGTCAGGGAAACCTCTGGGGGGAAAACGGCATCAAGGCAAGTAGCACCGCCGGCCACTCAGGCGGGTATTTCTACCCCGCAAAATACGTTAATATGGTGCAGCGCCAGCAGACCTGGCACCTGCCTGATGGTTACGACCCGAAACCCGTTGAGCGTGACATCACAGTATATTACACCCGCCTCCGGGTTGGCGGCATAGATTTTGCAATCATTGAAGATCGTAAGTTTAAAAGCGGCCCGAACGGGAAAATTCCGAAAATGGGGCCGCGACCAGACCACATCAATGATCCGAAGTATAATCGGAAAAGTGTTGATACTCCCGAACTTAAACTGCTTGGAGAGCGGCAACTCAAATTCCTGCACCAATGGGGACAGGACTGGAGTGGATCCATGATGAAAGTCGTATTGTCACAGACCGCCTTCTGTGGTGCTGTGCACCTCCACGGAAGCCCAAAGAACCGACTCCTTGCCGACCTGGACTCAAACGCCTGGCCTCAAACCGGGCGAAATAATGCGCTAAGAGAAATTCGTCGGGCATGGGCTACACACCTGTGTGGAGACCAGCATCTCGGCGTTGTCGTTAAACATGGTATCGAATCACCG
>CAWVVE010000544.1:0-1975 GCA_963933075.1 uncultured Verrucomicrobiaceae bacterium
CATGCGCAACCTGAAGGATGCAGGCGTCTGGTTTGCAGGCACCTCGGACAAGGCTGAGAAGGACCTCTATGACGTTGACCTCAAGGGCTCGATGGCCATTGTCATGGGAGCCGAGGGAGATGGACTGAGGCGACTCACCGAGGAAAATTGTGATTTTCTGGTCAAAGTCCCAATGGCCGGGTCGGTCGAGTGCCTGAATGTGTCGGTTGCCGCTGGAATCTGCCTTTTTGAAGCCAGACGACAACGTCATTGAGCCACCAAGGAACACCTGCGGCGGCCTCAAATTCCATTCGGGTAGCCCCTTATTCACAAAGACGTTTCGGTGGCAAGCACACGGTAAGTCGGGGCCCTGCGGGAGAATTTCCGCTAAAAAAGCTGCATAATACCCCCCTTGCACCCGTCAATACCAAAACCACCCCGTTTAATCCCTCCTGAAAAAATCCCCCAATCCCAACTGCAATGCATGAAGCACGGCGACGATGCCCCGTTTAATCGGGGTGTCGTTCGCCGTTGGGAATTTCTCTGACGGTCGGTGGTTGACGCACAGGCCATGTTATGAGGAAACTATCCTCAGCAATATCAGCATGGAGAAACCCACAGACCCATCGAAAGCAAAACTCGAGGATTTCGCCCTTATCGAGGCCGCACTGGCTGGCGATGAAGTTGCCGCGTCAACCATTCGTTGCCCGGAAACCAACGCCAGGCTGGAAGCCGTTCTTCGCAACAGGGGCGCCAGTAACACTGAGGCAAAGGACATTACCGCCGATCTTTGGACTGACTGTTTTGACAGCCGGGAAGATCGCCGGCCATTACTGGAAAAATTCAGCGGCAAGGGCTCCCTCAACGCTTTCCTGACACGCACCGCCCTTAACCGCCTCATCGATTACAAGAGGCGTCAGAAATTCCGTGGAGAACTTCCCGCAGGCAAGGGTGAGGACAGGCCGGGAGATGCCTTTGACTCCCTGCCCGGTGAGGATTCCCCGGGCGATAGCGAAGATCGGCTCGTAGGGCTGCTGCGTGAGGCGATGCTGGCAGCGTTCTCCAAAATCGATCCTGAAAAACTCGTCGTCCTCAAGCTGGTGAAAGTCCACGGCCTGGACCAAGAATTGGCGGGAAAGATGTGGAACTGGAGCCAGAGCAAAGTCAGTCGCAATATTTCTGCCGCAATGGAAGAAATCCGTGCCGCCACAATAAGCGAGCTGAAACGCATAGATCCCTGGCTGGAACTGCGCTGGGAGGATTTCGTCGGGTTGTGCAAGCAATCATCAGACCTGTTTGGCTAGGCTCTGGCAAAACGAGTATTGAAAAAAACTGGAACTTGTCTGCATATTCATGATTATCGATTCGTCCCCATCTTAACCCCCTACTTTTCATACAATGACTAATGAAATAGACATTCTAGACCGTTTCCTGCAGGTATTCTCACCGGAGGTCGGCGGCCGCTCCAGCGAGACGCTCACTCCCGAGATGGAAATGAAATTAAAGCAACTGAGTGCCGGCCAATTGCCCGAAAAAGAACGGATGGAAGTCTCACGCGAATTGCTCACCAACCAGAATGCCATCAATTTCCTCCTCAACCAGCTAGACGGATAGAAAAATGCGGTTCCAAAAATCCAAGGTTCCCCTTGAACAAACAGCAAGCAAGCCATCCTGCAGCCAATTGCCGGTGAATGAACATGGGCGGCTTTAGCGTATCGCCAAATTCCGAATTCGCAGATGCCGCCCGGCACCTGCGCAAGGAACTCTCGAGCATCGGTGATCAGCTTGATGCCGGAAGTTTTACCCGGGTGCTTCCCGCTCTGGCAAAAAACACCCTGTTGGAAGCCTTTAGAAAGATCGGCGCTGACCACGGCGCGATATGGCTTGCGGACAGCACCGGAGATCACCTTGTCCCGGTTTTCGGCTGCGGTGAGCACGCAGAGGATTTCCTCAATGGTAAGTTCAGGCTGCCAACCGACCAGGGGCTCATCAGCAT
>CAWVVE010000545.1:0-1970 GCA_963933075.1 uncultured Verrucomicrobiaceae bacterium
CCGCCGGGCAATCTATCTCCCCGAAGAAGGTAAACTCACCCTGAGCGGTTGGCCCAAGATTCGCGAGCAGCAAAAGGAACATGTGGCCGCCACCGAGGAGACAAAGATGGTTTTATACACGGATGGCCGGGTAAAGACCCTCGGGCGCAACCGCACCATCATCAGTAACTAGGTATTCGCTGCTGTTTACCGGAAATTGATCGGAGGGCAGGTGCTTGCCTCATTAACGGCTTACCTGTTAAGATGAAGTATATCCTGCAGGCACCGCCTGAACTTCATTCAATCCAAGACATCCGCCAGCCATGACAAAATTTCCCGCGTCCCTTTGCCTTTTGATTATCCTCATGCTGTTCCCGAAAGCATCAGCCCGGGCACAACAGACCCTGAAAATAGAGGCGGACGCCACCGGCGAAAAGATTTCTGTGTACCGGGAAGGACTTGCGGGTCCACTGCTTACCCAGAATGTGAAGGCAGGCTTCCGGCCTTACATCCACCCGATCACCACCCCGGACGGAAAGGCTCAGTTAACCCAGTTCAGCCCGGGGCATCATAAGCACCAAACCGGGCTCTACTGGGGCTTGACCCGCGTCAACGGCCGCGACTATTTCCACCATCCCGGGGAAGGCTACTGGAAACGCGTCAGTGCCCGGGTGGAAAAAGCCGCGGGACAGCAGGTTGCCTGGACCACCGTTTACGACATGCTCGGCAAGGACGGCAAACCCGTGCTCACAGAAACACAGAAGTGGACGATGCGCTCTGCAGACACAGGCCACGTGATCCTCGATCTGGAATGGCAGGGTGCCGCCAGGGGAAATGTCACCATTTCAAAATACAACTACGGCGGACTGTTTCTGCGCATGCCCTGGAAAAGGGGAATCCGTGCACAGGCACTCAATGCTTCCGGCCACCGTAATCAAAAAGGAGAAGGGCAACGCTCCGAGTGGGTCGATGTCGGCATGGAGATCAATGGGCACACTGATGATGGCCATATTGCCATCTTTGACCACCCGCAAAACGACGGCTTCCCAACCCCCTGGCGCATTGACGGACAATTCGGCTTCGGCCCTTCCCATGCCCGCCTCGGCGACTGGTCAATTGCCCAGGGCATGGCCAAGACCTTCCGGCACCGTTTCATCATCTACACCGGTGCTGCCAATGCCGAGAAGCTCAACCGGCAATGGAGTGCCTGGAGCGGGAAAAAGCTCGCCCGGTAAAATCCCCCCAGGGCGACTAAGAGCAACAGGAGGAACTTTCGCGCAGAACCCGGCACGGTCACCGGCAGGTCAAACCCGACCGTTATGACTCGGGAAAATTGACTACTTGCCTTGATTTAAGATAGATCAAAGCCGGCGCGTTTCGCCGCAGCCTTGAAATTTTCCAGCTTTTCCCGCAGTGTCTTGCCGCGGTCAGAAACAAGGTCGCGATAGCGCCCGAAGAGACGGCCAAAGGCAAATTTACGGGTTGCCCCAACAAGGGCCTGAAGCCGTGCAAGTTCCCTGGCGGCAGCCAGTGAATCCCTGCAAACATCCCGCTCGCCGCGCAGGATATCCAGCCTTCCGGAGAGCCCGGTTGCTTCGGTAACAGGAGACTCGCCGTCATGGGTGTTGACCAGGTGCCGGTTGGGGAAATCCTCGACATCATCAGAAGCTGCGGCAAGGGCGGCAAGCTCATCCGCGGTGACGCGGGCGGCAAGCTCGGCAAAGGCGGCCTCAGCGACGCCGGCGTCAAAGCTCGAAATGCTCTCCCATCCGGCACGGCGGAACTTCGCGTAGCGGCCACGCAAGTACCGGTCCGTCTTCAGTTCAGGGGCAAGTGCTGCGGCAAGATCAAGGTGCATGCGTAACATCTCCCGCACCAGCGGCGCAGGAGCAGTGGTGATGGTGTTGTTCGCATGCACCCGGTAACGCAGCAGCGGCTCGTCAATCAGTGCGAACCGATCCTCAAGCACGGCTTTGGCAAGCAGGGAATAA
>CAWVVE010000546.1:0-1959 GCA_963933075.1 uncultured Verrucomicrobiaceae bacterium
GCATTCGGGAAATGATCGCGACCGAGGACCTTTCCTTTGGATGTGCGTCCTTCGCGGAAAGGAGTGCGGCCAAACTCGCCGCCAATGATAATCAGTGTCTCCTCGAAGAGTCCGCGCTCTTTCAGGTCACGAATCAGTGCGGCGATCGGCTTGTCCATGGTTGCGCACTTGTTGGTCAATCCGCCGCGGATGTCCTCTGAGGGGTTTGTGCCGTGGAAGTCCCAACCCCAGTCGAAGAGCTGCACAAAGCGCACGCCCTTCTCGGTCAGTCGCCGCGCCAGCAGGCAGTTGTTGGCAAGGCTGGCTCCTCCGGGCTTGGCACCGTAGGCCTCGAGGGTTTTCGCGTTTTCCTTAGAGATATCCATTACCTCGGGAACTGCCATCTGCATGCGGAAGGCCAGCTCATACTGGGCAATGCGTGTCAGGGTCTCCGGGTTGCCAAAGTCCTTTTCTGCCGTTTCGTTAAGATCCTTGAGTGCGTCCAGGGAACTACGTCGCATGTTGCGGTCCATGCCTTTGGGGTCAGACAAATACAGCACGGGATCTCCTTTTGAGCGGCATTGCACACCTTGATAAACTGAGGGAATAAAGCCTGCGCCGAAGGTGTTTTTGCCACCGTTAGGCTGCACGCCACTGGAGATGAGGACAACGTAGCCGGGAAGGTTCTCATTCTCGGTGCCGAGACCGTAGGTGACCCAGGATCCGAATGACGGCCTGCCCGGCCTCGGTGAGCCGGTATGAACGAAGAGTTCCGCTGGCGCGTGGTTAAACTGCTCGGTCGTCATCGACTTGATGACACACATGTCATCTGCCAACCCGTGGAAATTCGGAATGGCATCCGACATCCATGTCCCTCCCTTGCCGAACTGCTTGAAAGTACGCGGTGTTCCCATCAGCTTCGGGCGGCCGCTGGTGAACGCAAAGCGCTTGCCCTTGTAGAACTCATCAGGGCAGTCCTCGTTGTTTCGCTTCACCAGTTCCGGCTTGTAGTCCCAAAGGTCGAGATGCGGCGGTGAGCCGGTCAGGTGGATGTAGATCACCCGTTTGGCTTTGCCTTCAAAGTGTGATTGCTTGGGTGCAAGCGGATTGCTGGGGGCTGCGGCGGCATTGCAGTTTCCCCCGAGCATTTGCCCAAGGGCGATGCTGCCGAGACTGATGCCGCTGCCCGCCAGGAAGTGGCGGCGTGTCTGGTGCTGGAGTTGTTGCTGGTAGAGGTTCATCGCTTCATTAAAAACTCATCAAGGTTGAGTAAAACATTGCCCACCACGGTGAGTGCCGCGAGCCGGGCGGGTTCCATGCCCTGCGGAGCAGCCCCAAGGGGCTGGGTGGCCATCATGGTTGCAGCTGCCGGGTTTTGTTTATAGTGGGAGTGGGCATCATCAAAAAGTTTTGTGAGCCGTGTGAGTTCCACTTCTCCGGCAGATCGCGAGAGGCAGATCCTGAAGCCATGAGCAATACCTGAAGCGGCACTTTTCGCTTCAATTGCCACAGGATACATGCGGCGTGCGAGAGCCTGCGCTGCTTCAATGTAGACCGGGTCGTTCAGGGTGACCAGTGCCTGCAGCGGGGTGTTGGTTCTGCTGCGCCGGACCGTGCATACCTCGCGGTTGGGTGCATCGAAGGTGCTCATCGAGGGATAGGGGTTGGAGCGTCGCCAGGTGGTGTAGAGGCCACGGCGGTATTTGTCCTCGCCTTGTGAGGTCGTCCAGTCGATACCGCCGCCAAAGGCTGCCTTGATGCCGAGGCTTGGTTGTGGAGGGCGCACCGGCGCACCGTACATTTTCGAGCTTAACAAGCCGGAAACCGCCAGCGCCTGGTCACGTATCATCTCTGCGGAGAGCCGGAAGCGCGGGCCGCGGGTCAGCAGGCGGTTGTCAGGATCCGGGTCGGTGGAGCTGTCATTGATCCTCGAGTCCTGGCGGTAGGCGGCGGAGGTGACCAGCAGTTTCAGGTAGGATT
>CAWVVE010000547.1:0-1957 GCA_963933075.1 uncultured Verrucomicrobiaceae bacterium
CGGCAAAGGAACCATATTTCACGGGCTTTCTTTTGACCCACTATCCTTGATAGGTAACTTGAGCCAAGTCCTCCATCAAACGAGCCAACCCTTGGCCCTGTCTGCCCAAATCTGGCATTATCTGCAGCTATCGTGAGGTCGCAAACCACGTGCAGAACATGTCCTCCCCCGATCGCGTAACCTGCAACCATTGCGATCACAGGCTTTGGTAATGCGCGTATCTTCTTTTGAACGTCGAGAATGTTGAGCCGAGGGATTCCATCTGCACCGATATATCCGGCATGACCGCGCACTTTCTGGTCGCCACCTGAACAGAACGCTTGGTCACCCTCACCAGTGAGTATAACAACGCCGATTTCACCATCCTCACGAACAATATCAAGCGCCGCGCTCATCTCATTGACAGTCTCGGGGCGAAAAGCATTCCTTACCTCAGGACGATCGATTGTTATCTTGGCAATCCCATCAGAAGTCCTCTCGAGGCGGATATCCTCAAAATCAGCAATTTTTGTCCACATGATTCACCATGAATACACCTTTCACGGGGAAAGGAAACCACGGATAACACCAGCTGTTAATTCGGGCTGTTCCCATGGGCATCGATGACCGGAGCCTGAAATTATCGCTAACTCCGCATGCGGAATCATCGACGTCGCCACTTTGGCAATACTGGAAAATTTATTGTCATCTTCTCCTGAAATCCACAGAACAGGAATGGTGATAAATGCAAGTTCGGGAAGCAAATTTCTTTGACGTCCCAATGACCAGCAAGTGAAACAACGTTGAACTTTATCACCCGGGGCAACTCTATCTGAACGGCACCATGGAATTTTACGTTCACCGAAAACAGGCTGGGATGACCATTTTTCTACAAACTTATCCCAGTTATCCGTCACCAGTTGAGCCCACAATCCATCAGACAACAATCTGTCTTCCCTCTCTGAGGCATCAATAATGCCGGTATGTGCAGAAATGATAACAACCTTTGACCACTTGCTCCCTTCATCGAGAAGGGCGTGCAAAGCAAGCCTTCCCCCCATTGAGTAACCGATCAGCACATCCCCTTCTGCGGCGGCGGCATTCAATGACATGGCGAACGAATCAAACCCGGAAACCTTATTCGCATATAGATCGACCGGGCGCAACCCATTGGCCTGCAGAAGCGGGCCAAACTCATCCCAGTCGGCCGTTGATCCAGCCGCGCCATGGAGCATATGAATCATGATGTCCAAAAGTCTTCCCAGAAACAATCTGTCTGCTCAATATCAGGTATTATTTCAATGAGGAGAAGCCCATCGGGAAGGTTAACCAAATCAGACACCCTGGACGCCTCCCTGTAAGACATGCTCCACATCTCTGCCCAGCCCTTGAACCCAACATCATGCGGGTTCTCGACAAGCTTCATCTGCGATTCACTAAGCTCTTGAAGTGCGGGCAACCTTCGAAAAATACGCCCCCCCCCATTATTGATAACCACAATTCGTCGATTGGCATTCGGCAGCTGCTTAATAATCCAGGGAGCGGCAAGATCATAAATCGCCGTTAAATCCCCGACGACAGCCCATGAGTCCTCCTCTTCCACGGAAAGGCCAAGAAAAGTGGATACTCCTCCATCAATGCCATTGGCGCCACGGTTGGCAAAACACCTCAGTTCACGCTTATCATGGGTCGCTGTAATGTTCCATTCCCTGATCGGTTGACTGTTGCCAAGAAACACCAGGCTACCCTCTGGAATAAGCTCTGATAGCCGTCGGACCCATGAGTGCTCACTCAAGGGGTATTTCTCAACAAGAAAATCGACCGAGCGAACATTGGATTCCGTTCTCTGTACTAATTCAGGAATCTTTAACGCAGCCCAATCCGGCCAGCGCACCACCAGTGATTCCCTAGCTAGTCCCGGCAAGCCATTAGGGGCAACAGAACATACTGCGACATTCTCCTTTTCCTCAATCTCCCT
>CAWVVE010000548.1:0-1948 GCA_963933075.1 uncultured Verrucomicrobiaceae bacterium
ACAACTCGTAATCCTTGAAGCATTCATCGAGCAGCCAGGAAGTCCGGCCAAAATAAATCACTTCCTGCAGGAAAACCGGATTCTCCCACTCAAAGTCCAGTTGTCCCTTGCCACCAGCTTCCTCGCCATTGACAGCCCATGACTTGGCGCCTTTTGTCCCCGGAAAAAATTCAAAGTGCTGGCAGAGAGCCGGGGCAATTCTCCCGTCAGCGACTGCGGTTGCCATTAATCCCTGTTCCTTCAGCTCAGAGGAGGCCGTGATCTTTGCCTGTGATGCCAGGTTTACGTATTGGTGGTTTTCGCCCGAACAAATCCCGACTAGTGATAAGAGAACAGGCAATAAAAAATGAGCCGTCACGGTCGGAGAGTATCTGGAAATGGATGGAGGTGATCTTCTCATGGTTGATGGTTGCTTCTGGTTATCCGGGTTGCCGCTGGTTAGTGTTTGGCTGGTGAATTTTTCGCTGCAGGTTGGTTGAGGATAATACACATGCTTCATGTCGTTGGAGGCTATCCCCTGTGTTGCTCCAGCAGGGTCATCATTAAAAGTGCCACCAGAATACGAATCTGCTGTTGGGACTCGAGTTCTGCAATAGACTCAATGGAGAATTTACCCTCCCAGAGGGCAGGTTTTTTCTTCAGGCGCATGACGGCATTGCCGTTGGAGTCGGTGATAATGTAGCTTGGGTTGGTAAAGTATCCGGTAAAGATGCCGATGATGGGAATTCCGGACAGAACATTGTCCAGCAGCCGGACAATTACAGACTCCTCGCGTATGCTGAACTCTGCAGGCTGAGCGGCATCGTCAGGATAGATCTCGTAATGTGCCCGCCACAGGGAACGCATTCCTTTTCTCCTGACACCGCCAAACCGGTTTCCCTCAGCGTTACTGAAGTTGTAGGCGGCCGACCAGTCGATGACTTTGTTGGCCTTGATATCACAAAGCTTGTTTTCCCTTGTGTTGTCAGTGAATACTTCGACGTGCTCCTTGAGTTTAAAAATCTTCTGCTTCACGAAGAGCACGGGGTTGCCGTCGGCATCGCTGACATAAATCTGCGGTGATGCGGCCAAAATTTTCCGGTTGAGTTGTAGGGGGTATTTCATTTTTTTGTAGATGATAAACAGTTTAAATCACTGTGATGGCATTGTGACTTCCTGATTTAGCGCTTATTGCGACTTATGCCAGGGAGCACGTGCGTTTCTGGTGATCTCGGCGTCAAGTTCATCCATGCGGTTGGTGAGTTTCTGCACCAGTGCCGGGTTGGCCTTTGCCAAATTATTCTTTTCCCCCATGTCAGCAATGAGGTTAAAGAGCAGGATCTCAGGAACCGTGGCTTTCCGGTTCTTCCTGGCATTCCTCGGCTTTTTTACCAGCAGTTTCCATTTACCCTGTCTCAGTCCCTGAATTTCGCCGCGGGAAGTATAATAGAGGAACTCTTGGCGTGGGGATTTCGCTTTGCCGGTCAGCAGGGCAGAGGCGTCAAGGCCGTCAATTTTCTGCTTGGCCGGCAACGGGGTGCCGGTGAGGGTGGCAATTGTTGGCAGGAGGTCAATGGTGCCCATGAGCTCGTGGCACTCGCTGCCGGCGGGGATGCGCCCGGGCGCCCACATCACACAGGGCACACGCTGGCCGCCCTCGAAGGTGGAACCTTTGCCGTCACGCAGAGGGCCGGCACTTCCGCCATGGTGCTTGAAGGGCAGCCAGGGGCCATTGTCAGTGGTATAGATGACATAAGTATTCTTGGAGAGTTTCAGTTCGCGAACCTTGTCCATCAGGCGGCCAACCTCGGCGTCTATATGCTCGATAGTGTTGGTGTAGGCGTTGAGGGGGTTCGGGTCGCGAACATCCTCTGGCACGTAGAGGGGGATGTGCGGCATCGAGTGCGGCAGGTAGACAAAGAATGGCTTGTCCTTGTTGACGGTAATGAAGTCGATGGCTTTCTGGGTA
>CAWVVE010000549.1:0-1942 GCA_963933075.1 uncultured Verrucomicrobiaceae bacterium
TTATATTTCCGTATACGGGTGATGAGTTCCTCGTTCGAGCTGCCGTCACATTTGGTGATAAATATGTAGTTTGCCCTTTTCAGGTTCTTGGCCGGTTCCCGCAGGGTGCCTCGCGGCAGCAGTTTCTCGTTACCGAATGGCGAATGCTTGTCGATCAGGACGATGTCGAGGCGGTGTCGCAACCGCAGGTATTGGAGCCCATCATCAAGCAGAAGGGTATCTACATTGAATTCCTTGATGGCATGAAGTCCGGCCTTGACGCGATCCTTGTCGACGATGATTGCCACATCCTTGAGGTTGGTGGCGAGCATATAGGGCTCATCACCTGCAGTCCTCGAGTCCAAAAGAACCTCTTTCCCGTCAGTTACCACCCGTGGCGGGTCGTAAAAAATGTCATTGCGGGTGACTTGTTGGCGCAGTCGTTCCTTGATTGGTGGTTTTATGCTCTTGTATCCACGACTGAGGATGGCCACTTTCCGGCCGCCGGCGGTCAGTGCGCGCGCGAATTTCTCCACCACCGGGGTTTTTCCCGTCCCGCCGACAGTGAGGTTGCCTATGCTGACCACCAGGCAACCGAGATTGTGCTCACGTTTTATGTGGTTGCGATAGAGCCACAGGCGGATTCCCACCGCGCCACGATAGATGACTGACAACGCAGAGAGTAATAAGCGCAGGATGTTGGCACGGAAGCCTTTGCGTCGATTCAGGATGACATCGATGGCAAATTGTTCGAGTTCCTCAAGGTTTTCTTTCATCAGGTGATGGCTGTTGACCTCACGCTTTACCCATAGCAGATGTCGCTACTGCTTGCCACTGCGCCTTATTTCCCTTAATCAATCTACATGGAACGACCCGAAGGCCGCCAAGCTGATCAATTGCGCCCTATTTCCTTTGTCCCTGATATTGCCCCCCATGCCACCGGTTCTGTGCTGGTCAGTTTTGGCAATACCAGGGTAATTTGCACGGCCATGGTCCAGCCTGGCGTGCCACGCTGGATGAAGGAGCAAAACGTGCCGGGAGGTTGGTTGACCGCCGAGTATGCCATGTTGCCATATTCTACAGGTGGGGGGCGTAAGCCCCGTGATATTTCCCGAGGCAGGCTTGATGGCCGCAGTTCGGAGATTCAACGACTCATAGGTCGCTCCCTGCGGGCAGTGGTGGACCTGAAGCTTCTTCAGGCAAACACGGCCTGGATTGATTGTGACGTGTTGCAGGCGGATGGTGGCACTCGCACAGCCTCGATTACCGGTGCCTCCGTTGCCTGTGCGATTGCCTTTGATCGCATGGTTGCTGAGGGGTCGCTTAAAACATCTCCATTGACCGGCCATGTTTCAGCAGTGAGTTGTGGTGTTTATGAGGATGTAGCTATTCTCGACTTATGTTACCTGGAAGATCGTGATGCGCGGGTGGATTTCAATATCGTGATGACTGAAGATACTGCTTTTGTCGAGTTACAGGGTTCCGGGGAAGAAGCCACTTTCAGCAGCGAGGAAATGTCCACCATGCTTGAACTTGGCAGGAAGGGAATCAGTGAAATATCAGAACTGCAACGGCAGGCCGTCGTGGCAGCACTTGGTGATTCGGATAAGGATGCCGCGCAAAGGCTTGCAGAGCATTTTAATTAATCCTGAGCGGACTTTCCATGTAATGAGCCTTGCATGGGAGTTCTCCAGAGTATAGTTCGCTGGAGGTGTCCTCTGTTGATCTAGAGAAAATTGTTGCTGCTGCCCGTGCCGCCGGCGAGGAGATCATGGATATTTACTCGCGTGATTTTGAGGTGGAATACAAGGCTGATGATTCGCCGCTTACCGAGGCTGATAAAGCAGCCAATGCGGTGATTATGGACGTGCTTTCAACCCACTACCCTGCAATGCCGGTGATTTCAGAGGAAAACAAGGAGGTGCCTTATTCGCAACGCTCAGGATGGGGTGAATTCTGGCTT
>CAWVVE010000550.1:0-1941 GCA_963933075.1 uncultured Verrucomicrobiaceae bacterium
TTGCGCATTCGCCCTGCCCGCCCGCAGTTTCACCGGTTCAGCGCGCTGCTTGGCCTCCTTGACCACCTCAATGATCATCTCAAGCGTCCGGTTATTCCACTTTGAATCGGTATCATTCTTCACCTTGGTATGACCGTGGGGACCGAGGGCAGCAGATGAATGGGAATGACTGAAGGCGATCAGCGATTCCTTGATGCCCGTTTGTTTCAGAATCTCCTCCCGCAGGTAATCGCAGGTGTCAAAGCCACCCATGATCAAGTCAAGGGACACAATTGCCACGGCATTTTTCTCGCCGTCCTCCAGATACAGGCAACGCGCATAGAGCGAGTCATGCACACCAATGCTTTGACGGAAATAATGCTGTATTTCCAGGCCTACTGGCGGCGTGATGTCCCTCTGCGCCGCCCCGGCCTTGATAGCGGCCTCTCCTGCCGACGTGAACAGGACAAGGAAAGCAAAAATGGACAGGGTGAATCGCTGCATTGAACGCATGCCTTAAGTTTAACAGGGAATAAATCCCTGCAAAGCATCAAAGACACACAAGGGATCGATTCAGCATTGCCAACCTCCCTGATTACTGCCTCCCTTTTAGTAAACAACCATGATGCCCTTCATGACACGCCAATGCCCGGGAAAAGTGCAAATAAAGGGATAATTACCGGGTTGTCCCGGGGCTATCAGCTCCAGTTCAACTTTTTTCCCGCCGTTAACCAGTGGGGTTGACCAGAGCACCTTGTCCGAATCCGGGACAAAGCTCCTCTGCATGGCATCGGCATCCTGTGCCATCCGGTCAGCCAGTAAACCGATCTCCTGCTCCGAGCCCGGCTTAACGATGACCAAATTGTGTATCTGTAAATCGGGATTATTAAAGAAAACCCTCACCTTGCTGCCCGCCTTGATGCGGAATTCATTAGGGAAAAATGCCAGTTGGTTTGGCACCGCCGTGATCCTGATGGCAGCCTCATCAAGGCCGTGTTTTTTATCATACTCCCCGGCAACCTTGCTTAATGACGCCTCCGTCTCGAACCGGTCCAGGTCCTTCATCTCCGCACCCAGGGGGCTGAACAAATAGACGGGCGCATAGCCTCCTGCCCCCCTGCCCTTGACGTATCTTGCCTCAATCTGGTTGATTCCCTCCTGCAGTTCCACCTGGACATTCCAGTCGGAACTCCACCAGTTTGCCGAGGCGATTACCGGGACCCCGTTGAGGAAAACCTTCACGTAACTGTGCCGCACGGAAAGCATCGCCCGCTTTTTTCCCGGGGAGCGGACAAAGCAGCGCATCGTGCCGAAGGAACCTGCCTTGCCGCCAAGAATAAAGTGACGCTCCCCCTTTCCCTCTTCCCGGAGAAGCCAATGTGTTAATTTACTCTCCTCAGGCTTTTGCAACACGGGAATCTCCGGTCCCTTCCCGGAATTAATGCCGTATCCGGCATCCGCGAGAATTGTCTTCAATCCCCCATCATCGGAAACATCCACCTGGCCAAGCAGCGATGCATAGGCCGGATCGTCCTGCTGCAGGTAGGAAACGGTGTGGATGAGCTCGGCGCGCACCCTCGGGTGTTGATCCCTGGCCATCTTCTTCAAGAGTGTCACGGGCATCTTCAACCCACCCGCCTGGAAACGGATCAGGTAGGTAGCAGCAGCGCGCATCATGTGATCGGGGGATGCCAACAACTTTTCCAGTAATCCCTGCCGTATCTCACCCTGGTCATGGAGAATCCACAAACCCTCAAGAATTGACTGCTCATCCTTTTGACCCTTGATCCAGGCATCCAGTGCCCCGACCACTCCTGGGGTGTGCCGTAATTTGCGCCTGGCATGATCGCGGATCAGGTCCTGCGGATGCTTGAGCAACTCCAGAAGCTGCACGGTTCCTGCACCCTCTATCCGGGGCCAGTCCCTCACGACCGGCTTGCCTTTATGGACAACACGCCAAAT
>CAWVVE010000551.1:0-1936 GCA_963933075.1 uncultured Verrucomicrobiaceae bacterium
CCCTGCCCCGCGGCAAGAAAGGCTGGGGAAATTACCGCTTCTATTTTGAAACTGATGCTGAGCTGACCTCAATCAGGCTCGATCCGGTGGAGAGCAATTCTGATGTCTTCATTGATGCAATGCGCCTGCGTCGCAGCGAGAAGCCCAAGCAACAGAAACTCACCCTGGAAAATGCCAAGGCTGACTTCAGCCAGGACGGCTACTCAGTGACAGGTGCCATCGATGGCAACCGGGCTGATAACGGGAATGGCTGGGGAATTGCACCACAAATGGCAAAACTCCACACCGCAACCTTTGAGGTCAAAGGAGTCGCTGAAAATAACGCAAGGCGCCTGCTACGTTTTGACATCGACCAGCAATACAAGGGCAACAGGTTTAACATCGGACGTTTCCGCATCTCTATCACCGATTCCCCAAAGCCGATCAACCTGGGGTTGCCGGGGAATATCACCGGGATCCTTGCCAAGGCTGCCGACACGCGCTCGGAACAGGACAAGGCCGAGCTCACCAAGTATTACCGTGAAAATAATTCTGACCTGAAAAATCTCGTGCAGACAGTGGCTGACGCCAGGAAAGCACGGGAAAGTGATCCAAAACTGACCGATCTTGAAACCAAGATTGCAGTTGCTGAAAGTCCTCTCCCGGTTGATTCCACCTTGGCCCAATTGCGTAAAGATATTGCCTTAAGCGAACAGCAGAACAACCAGAAGCGGCTTACCTGCGCACAGGATATTGCCTGGGCAATCATCAACACCCCCGCCTTCCTCTTTAACCGTTAACCCGGCTGCTTTACACGGGGAAAGTAACCCTGTGTGATCAAGATTGCCCTTGCGACGCGTTAACGCGGTGGACGCGAACGATTACCGGAAGCACGCATACGCTCAAAGTGCTTGCTCATTTCCTCCCTGCTTATGCTGCCGTTACCATCGGCATCCATCAGGTCGAAACGGTCGATCATGCGGCCACGCGCTTCACTCCTGGCAATCGAGCCGTCCCCATCGGTATCCATCCGGGAAAACAACTCTGCCATGTCAGGCCTGGGACGTTGCTGGAACCCACCACGCCCACCGGGACGTTGCCGGTCAGGACCTCCTTGAGCACCCGCAGAGCGCACGCTGCCGGCATCCCGGTCACGCCTGAGCTCAATCCTGTATTGATGGCTCACCGCCCTGCACCATCCCTCCTCGTCATCACAGGCAAAATAATGAACCTTAAGTTCCAGCGGTTGGTCAATTTCCCCGTTTGCAAAATCGATCTCAAGCAGAAACTCACGCGGATCAATGTCCGAGGGAGCCTTGACCTCGGGGGCAACGCCCTTGTTCATGCTCAGCTTAACACCCTTCGGGACCTTGATCTCAAAGCGCAGGGGATCCGCCAGGTTGTTCCAATGCACGGTATGGACAGGATCCAGGTGAAAACCGATGTGTAACTTTCCCTTCCCTTCAGTGAGCAAGCCCCGATCCGCCTCGGCACGCAGCTTGGCATAGAAAATTTCCTGCTTCCCGCCATCAACATCTTTCTTTATTACCGGCCGGACAATCACGGCGGAAACACCCTCGGGTTTCTCCACCCTTGGCACAACGCCGCTGGCAATCCTGCTTACCGGCGCAGCCTTTGGTTTACGGTCAAGGTCAGAGGGACTGGTAACAGTCTTTGTTTTACCCACGAACTTCTCCAGATCCGCCCTCAACATTTCAGGATCACTCCAACTTCGTGCAACAAGAATTTTCCCTTGCGGGGAAATGATGAATTCTGAATTGGGACGGTCACCAAGGGCATGCTTGAGGTCGTTAGCCATCGTGTCTGCCAACCATGGAATTCTCGTGTCGAGTTGCCTGCGGGCGGCGGCTACATGCGCAAGCCGCTCCTCAATCGTGACCGGTTGCACAAAGCGGTCACGTTCCGGGTGCGCTAGGGATTTATAAACATAGTAAAA
>CAWVVE010000552.1:0-1931 GCA_963933075.1 uncultured Verrucomicrobiaceae bacterium
CCCGGCACTGCGACTGCCGCTGTTGATCGAGACAAATCCCGGCAACTGCTTGTTGATACGGTCCTGGTATTTCAACAACCAGGCGCCCATGTGCGGGTGCTTGATGGTGCCCCGCTTGGAGTAATTAGTACGCATCAGGTAACGCGCCTGCGCATGCGCGCCGGTGCGCGAGTGCAGTGAATTGATAATCGCCCCCTTGTCCATGTGCCGGGCAATACCCGGCAGGTATTCGCTGATCCGCACACCGTCGGCACTGGTCTTGATGACCCCGAGCTCCCCGCGGTATTCACTGGCAGCCTCAGGCTTGGGATCGAAGGTGTCCAGGTGCGACATGCCGCCGGACATGTAGAGGTAAATGATCTTCTTCGCCGGGTTCTTGCGCACCGGCAACTTGCGATCCTTGCCGCCTGCGGCGAACGCCACCCCTGGAATCATGCTCACACCGAGCAATGTCTTCGCGGCACCGGAGATGAAATCCCGGCGAGTTGGCTCATCAAGTTTTTGGATAGTCGATTGCATCGCTGTTGAATGGATGGGAAAAAGCCTTTTTTACAAGCTTCACTATTAAACTGCCGGGCAATAGGCAAATCCAACATGAAAATTCGTTATAAGGCCATGAATAATGGATAACATACTTGATTTTTCAAGCCGTTTCAAGAAGAGCCCTTGCCGAGGATGGCATTCCCAAAACGTCATTACCCTTTCCCATAAAGGGGTTCTAGGACGTATAATTCCAGTGATCAAAGGCAAATTTCCAGCGCGAGGCAATGCGATCCCTTGCCTCATCGGATAGCCGGTGGGTATTCTTCCTGTAACCACGCTGTGCCTTTATGTATTGATCAATTCTCTCCATGGCCTCTGCTTGGCCGGTAAGGCCAAGGGTGTCGTAAACCCGGGCAATCTCCGCGGACGGGTTCTCATCAAGATCCTCATAACGAACCTCATGGAAATCCTGTGCGGGAATCCTCTTTTGATCCTCAATGTGGGCCCGCATGGTGCGCTCGTAGATTGACAGGGTTGTTTCCTCGAAATTAATACCGCGCGGATTCTGCCATGAGAATCCGCGCATCAACCGCTCCCACAACCTCAACATTGAGGGGTATACCTTGTAGGGATCACGCACGATGTGGATAAATTTTGCATTGGGAAATATCTCCTTGAGAAAAGACATCCTGGCAGTGTTGGCAGGGTTCTTGAGGAGCATGGTCTTCCCGCCATGCGCGTAGGCCATCTTCTTCACCAGGAATCGGTAATTCTCCGCGAGTTGTTCCTGCTCGCCGCTTTCCAGTCCTTCAAGCAGAACCGAGCGCCGGAAATGATAATCAAGACTGCGTGGAAAGTAAAAACTCTTGTAGAAGCAGATATCGCCAAGTGCGCCCAGCGCCATCTCCTCCTCCATCGGGGTATCGGCATTAATGGCAACACTGTCCATGCCGCGATCCTGCGGCATCACCAGATTCATTAACGCGCGCGCAGGACGCACCTTGCCGAGGCAATCCAACGGCATGACCGAGCGGGAAAAGCTAATAAAGCCGAATTGGGTATCGCTGCTCAACAGGTTGTGCAGGTGAGTGGTGCCGCTGCGCCAGTGACCAATAATGAATACAGGGCCGCTGGAAACCGGCTCGGTGGCAATGGCCGTATTGTGCTTGCTTCCCTCAAGGAAAACGCCGGGAACCCTGACGGTGACCCCCAGCATTGCGCATATCCTGGCATGAAGCGAACGCAGGTCATACGGCCAGTTCTGAAGATAATGCTTCCAGAAACTCCGGTAACCGCAACCCCCCAGCGGATGCAGAAAAGGCGCAATTCCCCTCTTGCCCATCACTTAGCCGGCTATCTCAGAATGCTCCGAGGAGGGACGCTCACGAAAACGCCGAATCACATCATCGGGCAGGAAAAAACCCTCCATCTGCAAACTTGCCGAGCCG
>CAWVVE010000553.1:0-1912 GCA_963933075.1 uncultured Verrucomicrobiaceae bacterium
CACCTCTCTCATCAGAGAACACGCGCGCGCACGCTGGTGCCTGTCTGCAAGGATTGCCCCGGTATCGAGTTTCCCGGAAACAATTGCCAACCCATTAAAGGGTATGTTCCATACAAGTTTGCGCCAGCGTTCGGTCATCAGGCAATCCGATATCCTGCAGGAAATTCCCGCACGCTTGAACAGCAACCCGATATCATGCGTTCTGGGCACTGGCAGTCCTGAAAATTCACCCACCGAAACCCCGCCCTCGGCAACGTGCCTGATAACACCCGGGGCAATCCGGTTCAGACAAACAAAACAAAGTCCACCCATCACTCTCCCAGGGCCAAAAACCCCGGCAAGGAAGTCCTCATTACCCAAGCCGTTCTGTAAAGTCAGCAAGACGGTATGCTCCTGAAGCAACGGTGGAATCAATACCTTGAGCACTTCATTATCAGTGGCCTTCAGTGCAATGATTACCAAGTCACAGGGCCCAATATCTTCAGTGTCACCATGTGCGCTGATATGAGGAAGTTCCAGGTCCCCTGTCACTGCGCTCTCGATTCTCAACCCGACCTTACCGACATGATCAAGATCACTACGCATCAGGAAATGCACATCAAGCCCTGAATGAAGGAGTTTTGCCCCGTAAAAGCATCCAACAGCTCCACTGCCCACGATAGCAATGCGCGGATCGGTTAGCGCCATGGACATTCCTAAACTGAAATTCTCGGTAAGGTTACCACAAGTTCTCAGGGCAATACCTTAACCTGCACCATTGAGGAGGATCTGAGATATTTTTTGGCCACTGCATCAACTTCCTCACGCTTCAAACTATTAACCTCTGCCAACAGCCTTTCATTATAATCCACTCCAAGACCAAACAACCGGTTCAATGCCGTTCCGTGGGCACGGGCACCATGGGATTGCTTGGCAATAGAGTGCTTGCCGGAATATACCCGCTTGGCCCGCTCGAGTTCCTCCTCTGAAACACCCTCCTCAACAAATTTTCTCAGTTCACTAAGCAGTTCCGCCTCTACCCTTTCAGCGGCATCCGGGCGTGTACCCGCGTAGAATATCAACATTCCCCCGGCTAACCCCGTTAATTCCGTGGTGCCGGTATAATAAGCCAAACCCAGTTCTTCCCTAATCCGCATAAACAGCCTTCCGTCCATGCCACCAAAAACCTCCTCAACAATATTCAGAGCCGCCCTGTCCGGACTGCAAAGATCAATCCCAGGCAATGCGATTACAACAACAGCCTGCTGCTTCTCCCGCCGTTCTGTGAGCAATTGAACACGATCCGGCCACTGCACATCCTCAAAGGAATCAAAAGCCTGACCCCCTGGCTGCAACCTCCCAAAATACTCCTCGGCAAGATCCCTGGCATGACTGGTCTCTATACTTCCACAGATTGAAACCACTCCATTCCCGGCAACCGCATAACGGGCATGGAAAGACTTCAGAAGATCCGCGTTCATGCTGGAGACGACCTCACGTTCACCAAGCCTCATCCTGGCATACGGGTGAGTGGCAAACATCGCTTTTCGCACAGCCACCAAAGCCGCTCCCATTGGCCGCTCGAGCTCCTCATCAATCGCTGCAATCTGAGTCTGCTGCTCACGCACTATGGCATCAGCAGGGAAGGCCGGTTCACAAATCACGTCAGCCACTACGTCAAATGCCCTTTCAACATCCGGCGACATCACCCCGGCATTCACATAAAAACTGTTGTTCCCGGATCCCGCGCCAGCACTCCCACCTAGAGATTCCAGTATATTGTCCAATTCGTTGGCACTGCGACTTACACTACCCTTGAAAAGGCTGGCGGAAAGCAAGGACGTCATGCCCGTATTTTCCGCAGTCTCGGCAAGTAATCCGGCCCGGAACGCAGCGCTAAGCGACACCAGCGGTAACCGCCGATCCTCTTCAA
>CAWVVE010000554.1:0-1911 GCA_963933075.1 uncultured Verrucomicrobiaceae bacterium
ACTCGGGGCCGGCTGCAATACCCCTGTTGGTGTAAGTGCAAACCTGGAAACTGCGCGTGGGGAAATGAGCCTTGAAGCAGTGGTTTTTGACGAAACAAATCCTGAAAACCCACCGAAAACAGGCAAGGTTTTCGGCGCCTGTGGAGACGGGAGGGCAATGGCATGCGCGTTACTGCAGGAAATGGGTATCCATATAGACATGTGATGAGTGAACGACAGACACAAAAACCCGGAATTTGTTACCTGGTGGGGGCCGGGCCTGGTGATCCTGGCTTGTTGACCCTGAGGGCGAAGGAGTGTCTGGAGATGGCTGATGTCGTTGTCTATGATTATCTATGCAACTCAGAGATTCTCAATCATGCCCCGCAGTCAGCTGAGCGTATTTATGCCGGGAAGAAGGCTGCCGACCATGCAATTGCGCAGGATCAGCTCAATGCCTTGCTGGTGAATCTTTCAGCAGAGGGGAAGACCGTTGTTCGCCTTAAAGGAGGCGATCCTTTTGTGTTTGGTCGTGGTGGAGAAGAGGCTGAGGAATTACATGATGCCGGGGTTCCCTTCGAAATCGTTCCCGGGATCAGTTCATCCATTGCCGGGCCTGCATATGCTGGGATTCCGGTGACTCATCGTGATCATTGTTCACAACTTACTATTTTTACAGGGCACGAGGATCCCGAGAAAGAGGAAAGTGTAATCGATTACGGGAGGATTGGAAATGTTGCGGGTACCAAGGTCATGCTGATGGGAGTCGGTCAGTTGGAAAATGTTGCAGGCAAGATGCTTGAGGGCGGCGCGGATCCAGCGATGCCGGTAGCCCTCGTGCGTTGGGCAACGACAGGGAGGCAGCAGACTCTCATCGGTAAACTTGACGACATTTCCTCGCGTGCCCAGCGCGCAGATTTCAAGGCGCCGGCGGTTGCTGTATTTGGTGATGTGGTTGACTTGCGCCCGGCGCTGAACTGGTTCGAGAGGCGTCCGTTGTTCGGCAAGAGGATTGTTGTTACCCGAACACGGTCCCAGGCTGGCGCACTGAGCGTTCGTTTAAGGAATCTCGGCGCGGATGTTGATGAACTTCCGACAATTCGGATTGATCCGCCAGAGGATATTAAGGGTTTTGCCAGACTGGTTCAGGAAGCGCACAAGTATGCTTGGGTTATCTTCACTAGCCCCAACGGGGTGGATGCCTTCTTTGATTTATTCTTCAAGCTCTATAATGATTCCCGTTCCATTGGCGGGGTGCGAATCGCGGCGATCGGTCCGGGAACGGCCATCAAGGTGAAGGAGAGGCACTTGGCGGTGGATTTGCTTCCGGATGAATACGTGGCTGAGGGCCTGCTGAATAAAATCCTTGAGCAGGAGAATGTTGAGAATGAGATGTTCCTGCTGGTTCGCCCGAGCGAAGCCCGTGACGTGATTTCCAAGGGGCTCACCGAAGCGGGTGCAATTGTCGATGAAGCTGTCGCGTATAAAACAGTCGCTGAAGCCGGCGATCCTACCGGCGCGGCAGGCAGATTTGAAGCGGACGGTGCGGATGTCATCACATTTACCAGTTCGAGCACGGTGGAGCATTTTCTCGAAATGGGGCTGCCTTTGCCGGAGAACTTACTCATTGCCAGCATCGGGCCGGTCACTTCCATGGCATTAAGTGCTGCCGGTCTGGAGGTTGACATTGAGGCAACGGAGTCAAATATCCCGGGACTGGTGGCCGCGATTGAAGGGTATTATGAGCAGCTGCGGTGAGCTTTTCCCGAGAGGTTGGGAACATCGCGGAGCAATCAATGAAAAAGAAAAACACCACCTTTAAAAGGTGGTGTTTGCGGGGAATCTCTTTTGGGTAAAGCTATTTGGCTTAGCCAATTATTCAGCCGTGGCGGTGGCCTCTTGCGGGGCGGGAGCTGGCGTGCTGACGGCGGG
>CAWVVE010000555.1:0-1905 GCA_963933075.1 uncultured Verrucomicrobiaceae bacterium
CCCGTCACGCGCGGCCCTGATTTCCGGGCTTTACCCGCAGAATGCCGGAGCCATCTCCAACAATACCCCGCTCAAGGACAGCGTGGTCACCTTTGCCGAGGTGCTCAAGCGCCGGGGCTATGCCACCGGCTACGCGGGCAAGTGGCACCTTGAGGGACCGGCCAAGCCCGGCTGGAAGCCGGCGAAGAACTTCGGGTTCACGGACAATCGCTTCATGTTCAACCGCGGGCACTGGAAGAAACTGGAGATCGGGGCTGACGGGCCACGGGTTGGCGCGAGGACGGGCGGCAAGCCATCCTACAGCCTGGATGGAGCGGATGAGAAAACCTTCACCACGGATTTTCTTGCTGATCGCACCATCGACTTCATCCGCAGCAACAGGGACAAGCCATTCTGCTTCATGGTTGCCATTCCCGACCCGCACGGCCCGAACACGGTGCGTGCTCCCTACGACACGATGTTTGACCCGGCGCGTTTCCGACAACCAGCGAGTGCGCTTGCCAAGGGGGAAGGGCTGTCATCCTTCCAGAAGGTCCTGCAGACCCGCTTCAACGCGCGCCAGATGGCGCTCTACTTCGGCATGGTGAAGTGTATCGACGACAATGTCGGGCAGATCCTCGATGAGCTGCGCAAACACGATATCCTGAAGCAGACCCTGATCATCTTCACATCCGACCACGGTGACATGTGCGGTGAGCTTGGGCGTCACAACAAGGGAATTCCCTGCGAGGGTTCCGCCCGGATTCCATTCCTGATCCATGCTCCGGGGATGATCAAACCAGGCACTGTCATTCACCAGGCGCTGGGCACAGTGGATTTCAAGCCGACCCTGCTGGGGTTGATGGGTGTCGAGTTCAATGATCCCTGTGAGGGACGTGATGCCTCAGGGCTGCTGCGCAGCGGTAAGGCTCCTGAAGGCTGGAAAGACATCACCTTCGTGCGTATTGGTGGCGACAAGGCGGCCGGCAAGAGCTGGTTTGGTGCCTTTACCCCAAGGCACAAGTTGGTGATTTCTCCCGGTGATCCTCCCGGGTTTTTCGACCTGGAAAAGGATCCCAACGAGTTGCGCAATGCCTTTGCCGATCCTGAATACCGTGAGGAAATTCGCCGCCTGGCAGGCGAACTGGAGGCGTATGGAAAGTTACGCAAGGAGCCGCTCATGGGGTCAGCTGCTGTACGGGCCGACCTGGGCTGGGCCATCAAGGGCACTAGGCCATACAAGTCGCCTCGCCGCCCGCCAAGGCAACCCGGGAAGGGAGCAAAAGGAAAAATTTAAGGATATGCAGCGACGTCATTTATTAAAATCAGGAGTGTTGGCAGGTGCAGGCCTTGCCTTGTCCGGGTCGGGGTCGCCGGCCATTGAACCGGTTAAGAGGAAGGGCAAGGCGCGCCTGAGGCTCAGCGTGGCCGCTTATTCTTTCCGGCAGCATTTCCGGTGGATGAAGGGCAAGGCAAAAAAAGCTGCCGGCCGCGCCATCGACATGAGGGAATTTATCGACCTGTGCGCGGGTTACGATTGTGATGGCACTGAGCTGACCAGCTACTTCTTCAAGGGTGGGGCCGATGATGCCTATTACCGCGAGCTGCGCCGGTACGCTTTTCTTAAGGGAATTGGCATTAGTGGTACCGCGGTGGGAAACAACTTTGCATTGCCGGAAGGGCAGGCGCGCAAGGAGCAGATTGCCGCAGTCAAGGGGTGGATTGACCGTGCGGCGCTGCTCGGCGCGCCGCACATCCGGGTTTTCGCCGGCTCAGCAAAGGGAATTGATGATGCCACTGCCCGCAGGATGTGTGTCTCAGCCCTGGAGGAATGCTGTGATTATGCCGGTAGCAAGGGGATCTTCCTTGGCCTGGAAAACCACGGCGGTATCGTTGCGCAGGCAGCGGGGATGCTGGACATCATCG
>CAWVVE010000556.1:0-1903 GCA_963933075.1 uncultured Verrucomicrobiaceae bacterium
CAGGTCACTCCAATGCAATTCTCCAGCCTTCTCAAGGGCCTTACCACTATCAAGGCGCAAGGCATGTGCCTCACCAGAGGCTACTCTTTCCAGCCGCAACTCCTCGGGAAGTCTCCGGCATATACCCGGATAAGGAACATCCGCGTGATCATGCGGTGCGCCACCGGCTGCAGAAATTTCCATCGCAATATCCCTGCGGGTGCAGAAACACGGATAGAGTAACCCCTGCTCACTGAGCTTTCCGAGGGCAGCCGAGTAGCAGTCGGCACGCTCTGACTGTAACATCACTTCGGCAGACCATTGAATCCCAAGCCAGGAAAGATCCTCAATAATGCCTTGCGTGAACTCCGGCCGGCAGCGGGTAAGGTCAATATCCTCAATCCTCAGGAGAAAATCTCCACCGTGCTCTTTTGCCGCCGCCTCGGCAAAAAGGGCACTGTAGGCATGCCCGAGATGCAACCTGCCGGTGGGACTCGGGGCAAATCTTGTAACAGTCATTTTCTGGTTTCCGATCGCCTCCTTTCATAGCATGGTGTGGGCAATGGCCAAACGCAAACGCCACGCTTTCTTCGACAACACAATCTTCCTTTTTGTCATTGTCCTCATCTTCTGGGGCATCTGGGCAATTGATTCATTCGTTGATAGCTGGAGCGTCAGGGATCACGGAATCCGCCCCGGTCAGCAACAAGGATTGATCGGCATTCCCCTCGCCCCGTTCCTGCACGCCAGTCGTGCACACCTCATCGGCAATACCCTGCCGTTCCTTGTCCTAGGTGGACTCGCCCTCCTCAGCGGCCGCAAACAGTTCATCTTTGTCAGTGTATGCGCGACACTTGTCTCGGGAATTGCCATCTGGTTTCTTGCTGCACCTGGTAAAACCCACCTCGGGGCAAGCAGCCTGATCTTCGGCTACCTCGGATTTCTCCTCATCCGTGCTCTGTTAAGCCGTGACCTGCGCTCAGGTACAATCGCCCTGATTGCCGGCTTTCTCTACGGAGGAATCCTCCTCACCCTTCTGCGCGATCAAGCCGGCGTATCCTGGCACGGCCATGCCTTTGGCCTTGCAGGCGGTATCATTGCAGGATTGTTGCTGACAGGGAGTAAGGGGAGCAAGGCACGAAAAGCCCCAATCAAGATGTCATGACAGACCCTGCGATTGAAATCGCAACACGATATTTTCCAGAAGTAAATCCTTCCGCCAAGCCCGTGTCGGCAGACGTTTCCAAATGGCTGCTTTTTTTCAATCAGGCAACCTTACCCTCACCGCGACGCAGCAGGGCAACCATGACACCCTGAATGATCAATTCACGGGCTGGAGCTAAATCCGGATACATCTCATTCTCAGCCTGCAGATAGGGCTGGCCATCCTTGATAACAAAACGCTTCAGGGTGGTTTCACCATCGATGAGGGCAGCAACAATATCCCCTTTACGTGGTTCCCTGAATTCCAGTACCACGCAATCACCGGAAACAATATGCGCATCAATCATGGAATCCCCGCGCACACGCAGTGCAAAAGTTTTCGCATTGCGGGGAATTCCCAGTGAGGTGATATCAATTGAAAGGCAGCCCTCCTGCTCCTGCTCAGCTTCAGCTGCCATTCCTGCCGCGATATGGCCATAGATCGGAACATCCATAATTTCTTCACGTTCCAATTCCTCGGGAAAAACCAGCCCCCTACCCTGGCCGGCAATGCGCTGAATGACCCCCTTCTTCTCCAGCGCCCTGAGGTGACTGACCGCCGCGGTCTGGCTGGCAAACCCGAAGTGGTTCTGGATCTCCCGCGTCGATGGCATCAACCCGGTCTGTGAATGATAATCGCGAAGGTAATCGAGTAATTGTTGCTGGCGGTCTGTAAGCATAGGAACAGTGTTCTAAAGAACAGTCCTTAAAAATGGGCGTT
>CAWVVE010000557.1:0-1899 GCA_963933075.1 uncultured Verrucomicrobiaceae bacterium
CCGCTGCTTTCTTTGCGGCGGCGAAGAAAGCAGGCAAGCCCTTCTTCCTGATGGCCAACTCCCAGGATCCGCACCGCCCCTTCGCCGGCAGCAAGCAGGAAATCGCCGCAAAAAAACGTGACAAGAAAAACAAAAGCCATCAATATGGCGGCGGCTTTCCCGAGGCAACGGCGACCTTTGATCCTGCCGAAATTCCCCTTCCAGGATTCCTGCCCGATTTACCCGACATCCGCCAGGAACTCAGCGAGTATTTTACCTCGGTAAAACGCGCGGATGCCATCACCGGCGCGGTATTAAAGGCACTGGATAATGCAGGAATGCGCGACAACACGCTGGTGATGTTCCTCTCTGACCACGGGATGCCCCTCCCCTATGCCAAGACCAACTGCTGGCACCACAGCACCCGCACGCCATGGATCGTACGCTGGCCCGGGACGATCAGGGAAGACAGCCACGACAAGGAACATGTCATCGGTGGAGTTGACCTGGCACCCACTGTTCTCGACGCCCTCGGGCTGCCCGCCCTTGAAGGAGCAGACGGGCGTTCATTCCTGCCGCTTCTGAAAGGTGAAAAACAGGACGGACGCGACATCGCCTTCGCCCATATCAATACCATCGCAAGTAAGCGCGCTTATACAATGCGGGCAGTTATCACGCGTGATTTCCGCTATATCTGGAACGGCTGGCATGACGGTAAGACCGGCTTCCGCAACGAGTCCCTCAGTGGTCTGACCTGGAAGGCGATGACAAGTGCCGCGAAAGCCAACACAGGGATTGCAGCCAGGGTGGAATTCTACTCAAAACGTGTTCCCGAGGAACTTTACCAAACCGCAAGGGATCCTGATGCCCTGCAGAACCTCATCACCGAGCCCGCTCATAAAAAGCGCATTGCCCAACTCAAGGAGCAGCTTCGCAGGCATATGGAAAATTCCAAGGACCCGCAGTTGATAAAATTTACCAGGTAGCCCTGAAACATCTCAACCTATGTTAACGTATACAAAGCATGGCTCTTTTACGCACACTCTCTATCATTTTCCTGCTAGCAGGACACAGCTTGGCACAAGGCTCCAAGAACAAGCCACAAAGACTCATTGATGCTGCTCGCTCCAAAATCGGTGTCACTCTTGTCTACGACCCCTCCTACCAAGCCATCAAATATCCTATGGGGGATGTTGCCTCGGATCGCGGTGTATGTTCTGACGTTGTGATCAGAGCCTTTCGCAAGGGACTCGAGATGGACTTGCAAAATCTCGTGCACTTGGATATGCGAAACAACTTTTCCAAATATCCGGATAATTGGGGTCTGAAAAAAACCGATCGGAATATCGACCACCGTAGGGTTCCAAACCTTAAAACCTATTTCACCCGCAAAGGGTGGAAAGTTCCCGTCACCAAAAACAAGAACGATTACAAACCCGGAGATCTGGTCATCTGCAGGGTTGCGGGACGCCTGCCACACATCATGATCGTCAGTGACAAGAAGTCGTCAAAGGGTGCTCCGCTTGTCATTCACAACATCGGCCGGGGTACTCGCGAGGAAGACACGCTGTTCACGTATCCCATCTACGGTCACTTCCGCATCAAGTAAACAAGCCGGGGGACTCCTTCTTCCCCTCGCATTAACCGGCCAATCGCTGGTGATCTGCACTTGGGTTACCCTCTCTACGCTTGACCTTGCTTCATGGCACGAATCGTGAAATGATGCGTGCCATGAGATTTTGCATCCTTGCTTTAGCGCTGCTCCTGCCAACGGCCAACGGCATCCTCGCCGCCAATCCTGAGCAAACAGCTCTCACCATCATTGAGCAATCGGGCATCAAGGGTGGCTTCATTGTGCATCTCGGCTGTGGAGACGGTAAGTTGACTGCTGCCTTGCGGATCAATGACAGCTACCAGGTG
>CAWVVE010000558.1:0-1897 GCA_963933075.1 uncultured Verrucomicrobiaceae bacterium
CGGAGGCACTGCGCCAAACGAGTATATCGACGTAAGGATCAACCGCGGCACCTTCAACGGTAACCGTGCGCCGCAGCCGACCTGGGATGCGCCAGCAACATGGCCCGCCGGGGAACCGCTCACCGTCACCGTGACAGGGAACGATCCCGACGGCGACGAGGTGGCCTGCATGTGGCGCAGCGGGGGAGGCGCACACAACACCAGCGCCACCAGCCTGACCTTTACCAAGAACAAGGCCGGCAAGTTCACTTTGAGGGCACTCGTCTCTGACATGAAGGGCAAGACAGTAGAACTGCGCAGGTCCATTACCATCATCGAAGGGTTACCCACCACCGCATGGACCGGGAACACCAACACCTTCTGGTTTGAGAAAACAAACTGGACCTCGAATACCCAGCCCAACGCACCGGACGCCGTTGCAATCTGGAATGACTCATTCACCGGCGACAACCAGCCGGGCTTCGGCAACCCGGAAGTAAAGCAATTGCGCCAAATCCGCCTGGAGGAAAGCCTGAACAAGGACGTTGCACTCGAAATCAAGGATGCCAACGGCACGCTGGATCTCTTTCAGGGAGGCATCAACATGGCCGAGAGTGTGCAAAACCTCACCATCCACGGCAATGGTGCGCTAAGGCTGCAGACCGATCAAAGCTGGATGACTTCCCCTGAAGCAAAGCTGACCGTGGACACAGCAATCAATCTCAACGGCAAGACCCTAACCGTGGTAGCACAAAACCAGGCCACCTTCTCCGGGGGCATCAATGGCACCGGCGGACTCAAACTCAACAATGCCGGAAAACTCACCCTGAATGACGGGGCATACTCCGGGACTACAGTGGTGGAAAAAGGCAAGCTGGAGGTCACCGGAACCCTTTCCCGCAGTGAGGTCATGGTGGACAAAGGCGGCACCCTGGGAGGAACCGGTTATATCGGGGGACATACCATCATCGCAAATAATGCAACGCTTTCCCCGGGTAGTGAATCGGCACTGGGATCCCTCACCTTCATGGCCGGTCTTACACTCAACGGCAACCTGCGCGTGGCAGTCGATTCTGACCTTGCCCCGAACTCTGACCGGGTGAATGTCAATGGTGCACTGGAAGTGAAGTTACTGGGCATTGAGGGAGGCAATGCCGGCACCGTGATGGTCGCCAACATTGGCGGTCCATATGCACCGGGACAGGTTTTCCAAATCTTTAACAAGCCGTTGACCAACGGGCAATCAAAGGCCATTGACCCGCCGCTACCCGCTCCCGGGATGCTCTGGGACAACCGTCTCGCGACAGACGGCAGCATTGCCGTGATCACCGACATCTCTACCATCACTTTCGATCAGTGGGCGCAGGACATATCCGGCCTGTCCGGAACGGATGCCGCCTTCGATGCCGACCCGAACAAAGACGGAATGGCAAACGGGCTGGCATTTGCCCTTGGCTCACCCAATGCCCTGTATGATGCAAAGGACTTGCTGCCTGAATGGAGTTATATTCCCGCCCATATCGAAGATGAAAACCAATATCCTGGTGAAATCATCATCTCCTACCCGCGTTCACAACAGGCAGCCATTTCTGTGTCTTCGGCCCTCGAATATTCATCGGACCTTGTGAACTGGAATGCTGCAACGGAAGACGACACGCACATCACGATAGACATCGAAGAGGATTTTTACGGAGAGGGAATCGACCGCGTCGAGGTTCATCTTCTTGACGCCCTTGCCCCGGACGGCAAGTTCCTCCTCCGCCTCAGGGCATCGCCTTGAGGCGGAACCGACGGTAATATTCAATATCCGGGACATCCGGTCTGCTGATCAAGCTTGCCATACTCCGTTGATTATTTGTGAAAAAAAGAGTGGGCGATGTTAAGAAATAGATTGTAACTGACATTTTTAGCTGCGGTC
>CAWVVE010000559.1:0-1884 GCA_963933075.1 uncultured Verrucomicrobiaceae bacterium
CCATGTTGACTTCCTTGCCGGTTGATTCCGCATATCGCGCCACGTCCAGCCAGTGGCGGCCCCAGCGTTCGCCAAAGTGCTTGCTGGAGAGAAGTTGATCGACTTCCGAGCGGTAGGCATCAGCAGGATTGGATTTCCATGCCTTTGCGTAGCGCTCAATATCATCCCTAGAAGGCGGCATGCCGGTCAAATCGAAGTAGAGCCTCCTGAGAAGTGTCCCGGGCTGCGCATCGGCTGCGGGCTTGAGGTCGTTGGCCTCCAGTTTCGCCAGCACGAAATGGTCAATTTCCGATGCCGGCCATGCCGGATTGTTTATGGCAGGAGGCTCTGCCTTGAGGGGTTTCTGAAAGGCCCAGAATTTTTTCCCTTCATTGATGTCAATCTCAGTCTTGACCACGATTTTCTCTGCCATGCGCGGGTCGGGGGCACCCATCTCGATCCAGGTCCTGAAGTCGGCGATGATGCTTGCCGGGAGCTTTTTCTTGGGCGGCATCTCGTAGTCCTCATCGGCCCAGTTTATGGCGCTCCACAACAGGCTGGAACCGAGATCACCGGGTGTCACAGCCGGTCCGGAATCGCCGCCGTGGCGGATCCCTGCGCGACTGTCGAGGTTCAACCCACCCTTGATCTTCTCGTCTGCCGAGTGACACTTGTAGCAATTTTGCGCCAGTATGGGGCGGATCTTCGACTCGAAGAACTTCAGTCCCTCGGCACTGGGTTGCGGGTCATCAGCGGCTGGCAGTGACAACAGTGTCGCCATTGCGGACAGGGTGATGACAAGTGGAAGTCTCATGGCGTTGGGCAGGGGTGTGATCGGTAGCTGTGCTTTAAGTTGTTTATCGATCAAGCGGTGGTCGTTTGGGCTTGTCGGCACCGCCCTGTCCTGCATTGGGATCGGGACGGTTGCGCTGTCCCTGTCCGGAACGGCGTCGCATCGCCTCATAAACAGCAGCCTGCTCCTCCTTGTCGATAAAGCCATCGCTGTTGGTGTCGGATTCACCAAAACGGCTGGCCAGTCGTTCAGGTAACTCGTCTTTGCTTAACTTGCCGTCTTTATTGGCATCCATTTGCTCAAATGTGAATCCCCTATTCTGATCCGTGCGGTTGCGCTGGCTGAAGCGCTGGCGGATAAACTCAATAACAGCAGCCTGTTCTTTCTTGTCGATAAAGCCGTCAGAGTTGGTGTCGTGCTCATCAAAATGTTCCGCCATGCGTTCGGGTGCTTCATCGGGGCTAATCTTGCCGTCACCATTTTTGTCCAGGTCGGCAAATTGCGGGCTCCTTGAGCGGGGCTGTCCACCCTGGCCTGGATTTCCCGGGGGACGGTCATTTGGCCTGCCCGAAGAACCGCCCGGGCGGCTGGATGGCGAGGACAACTCGCCGGCACTTATTTCTCCATCCTGATTGCGATCCATGCGCCGGAGTATGACGACTGCCATGTCGATTTCTCCCTGCTGAAGTTTTCCGTCCCGGTTGTAGTCGAGCACCTGCAGGATGGTCCTGTCCCCTGCGGCATTGCCACCCTCCGGAGAGCGGCGCTGTGATGAACCCCGGCGCGGGCGTTGTGCGTTTGGTGCGCCAGCGTTGCTGTCCCTGGAAGCAGGCCGGGCGGTATCACGCAGCGGTGGCCGCGGGTTGTCCTGAGCCCTGGCATTGTCATTTCCCCGGTCGCGACGCGGCGGTTCTTTATCCTGGCCCTGTGCGAAGGCGTTGCAGGCAAGGGTCAATGCCGTGATTACAAGGCAGCGTGCTAGATTGGCAGTTTTCATGGTAAGGTGAGTTTTGATAATTTGGAATGGGAGCTTTTTCAGTTTATGGCAACAGTTTAGGAGGCAAAGATTACCCTAGAATGATGCCGGAGAAAATACTCTAAATGAGCTTGTG
>CAWVVE010000560.1:0-1879 GCA_963933075.1 uncultured Verrucomicrobiaceae bacterium
TAGCGTCACTGGGTGATGGTGATGTGTTTGGTGAAATGAGCGTCATTGATCCCGGAAAGGCGAGCGCCACTGCATGTGTTGTCAGTAGTGCGGCTGTTCTCTGGAATATCGGATATGAGGCATTCAATGAATTAATTGCCACAGATACAACAACGGGGTTGCAGGTCATGAATGCACTTGCAAGGACCCTTTGCAGGAAGTTGCGGCATGACAACGAGGCAAGGTTGCGGCAAGCAAGCGAAATGTGCGCCCATTTCCTTGACCAGGATTATTAAAGCAGGGAAATGCACGCTGGTGGCTGAATCGCTGTGCGGGTTGGTGATTGCCCTTGTCCATGCTCCGGGCTGGAGATAAAATAACAGGCATGAGTAATGCCCATATTTTCCGTGTTGTGTTTGCCCTTGGCTTTTCCGTTCTGTCCGGATTGGCTGCGGATTACAAGGCTGACTTCAGCAGTGGACTGGATGATGGCTGGAGCTTTGTTCGTGAGGACAAGACTCAATGGCGCTTGCAGGACGGCAATATCGAGTTGCTGGCGCAACCGACGAATATCTGGGGCCAGAAGAACAATAAAACGAAGAACTTTCTGCTGCGGGATTTTCCAGGCGAAGCATTCACCGTTGAGGTTACGGTGGAGTTCAATCCCAGGAAGGAATATGAGCAGGCGGGGCTGATGATCTACCTCGACGATGACAACTATATCAAGTTTGATCGTGAGCTATTTGCCGGCCAGTCATGCACGCTGGTCCTTGAGAGTGGTGCCAAGCCAAAGGTGATCAAGAAAATTGCTTTTCGTGAGGGGCCGCTGCGACTGCGCCTTGAAATTGCCGGGGAAAAGGTGAAGGCCATGGTCAAGGCACCGGGAGAGAAGGAATGGACGGCGCACGGCGAGACACAATTGCCGGGCAGTGCGGAAAATCTCAAGGTCGGGTTATTTGCCTTGCTGGGGGATGTCAAGGCTCCGCGCTGGGCAAGGTTTAAGGATTTTGTCATGACCGGTGGGAAATGAAGACCATGTCAGGTTCCTGTCCCGGCCAAGTCGCCTAATGATACCAGAATTCGTGCCCCAGGTTGTCATCGGTAATCGGACGGGCTTTTCTGGTGCCGGGATCCTTCTCCAGAAGCTCCCTTGTCCACAGGCGTTGCTCTGTTGCGACTTCCCTGACGCCCAGGTTGTCGATGATTGATATAATGTTCTCCAGGTCCTCGAGATCTTTGCTGCTGTTGCTGTCAAAGAGCGGCTTGCCGTCGTAATTGTAGGCTGTAAGTGTTTTGCGCCAGCGGTCCTTGTCGTAACTGAGGGGGGCGTTGCTGGCCAGGATGTTATTGAGCAGAAGTGCGCAGTCGGGGAAAACTTCCAGGGCTGTCTTGGCCGCGCGATCTGAACCTGTAGCATTGAAAAGGTAAATGCCGCCGGGATTCAGGTGGGCTTTAACTTGCTCCATGAATTCCCTGGAAAGCAGACTACTGGCATGTTCGCGCCAGTGGTATGTCGCGTTGGCGATGACCGCGTCGAATTTGCGTTCAGGATGGTTTCTCAGCCAGCGTCGTCCGTCATCAATGATGATTTTTACCTTAGGATCAGTGAGGATACTCTTTACCTCGTCATAACGCGGGATGACCCGTTCACTATAGGCGGCGTTTATCTCGACAGCGGTGATGTTCTCGACATTCGGGTTGTGGGCGAGTATTTGTGTCCATGTGCCGCCGGAGAGCCCAATGACCAGGACTTCCCTCGGGGCAGGGTGCACAGCGGAGAGAAAATACGGGCGAACCATCCATGAGCCGGCTTTGAGTTCCGTTCCTATATAACCGTCATAGATGCCGCCGCCATAGATCTTGCGGTTCTGGTCAATGGTGACGACACCGAAACGGCTCT
>CAWVVE010000561.1:0-1865 GCA_963933075.1 uncultured Verrucomicrobiaceae bacterium
GCACCGCCTGCTGATCCTCCTCATGGCTGCCGGTGTCCAGGGCCATCGAGGAAAACGTTGCTCCCTTGAGCCCGTCCCTGCCAGTGCGACCACCCACAGCAATAATCCTGAGTCCCCCGCGCATTTCCTTGTCGATATCAGCAATCGGGATTACGCCGGCCGTGCCGCAGAATACAAGCGGGTTATAGATATAAGACGGATCAAACTGCACAGCACCGCTGATGGTCGGAATTCCCATACGGTTACCATAGTCACGAACACCACGCACCACTCCACGCATGATACCCAGAGGATGAATCACGTCATCAGCCTTGATCTCACCAGGATCAATATCAGGAGGACCAAAACAGAATATATCACAACTGGCGATTGGCTTGGCCCCTTTGCCCGCGCCAAGAATGTCCCGGATTACGCCCCCAAGACCGGTATTGGCACCGGCATAGGGCTCGATTGCCGAAGGATGATTATGAGTTTCAACCTTCAGGCAGACCGCCTGATCATCATCCAGTTGTATAAATCCGGCATTATCGACAAAGCAGCCAAGGACAAACCCGGGCTTCCTCTCCATGATGCGCTCGGTAACCTCTTTGATGTATGTTCTGAAAAGTCCGTTGATGACCTCTTCCCCATCCGGTCCGCAATGCTCTATGCGCGCACCGAAAATCCTGTGCTTACAATGTTCACTCCAGGTCTGGGCAATACACTCAAGCTCAACGTCGGTTGGCTCACGGCGCATCTCCGCCGCATAATAAAGCTGAATCTCGATCATGTCCTCGATCGAGAGTGACAACTTCATGTCGCCACTGAGTTTCCCCAGTCCTTCCGGGTCAAGATCCCGGATCTCAATCCATCGGAAATTCTCTACAGGCAGATCAGGCGACATCACGGTCATTGGCTTCAGTCACACTCCAGACATGGATCGCTGAGTTACAAATATCACGAATAAAGCGATCCGGCACCGCGCCCTCACCGGAGAAGATATAAATGCGCTGGGTAATCTTGAGCGAGATGATCTCTATGCTCCTGTCTCTGGCACCCCGGTGACTGGACAGGATCGCCTCCCTTTCCAGGTCAAGCGCCCCGGGCTTCATGCCGTAATCAATAAAGAATGCGAAACCATCGATGAGCGACCCTCCGGCGAAACTGACCTCCTCAGCATAACGATCAACAAGAGTATCCGTCACGAACTCCTCGGCATCATTAGATGCCCCCTGATAATCAATGGAATAGACCCTCGTCTTCTGATAAGTGCAATCCCCGCCAATAGGCGCATAAACTAACTTGTCGGCATTGCCCTTGTCGTCAAATTTACCAATCACCTCAGCTGTAAGAATTGCCATCCTCTTGATCAAGCTAGGCCGTTAAGTTCCCTGAGAGCATCCCGCCAATTGCCCGCGGTATAAAAATCCACCTCTCGCTTGCCGCAATCCTCCAGTGCCTGCGCAACCTCCAAGCCGTCCCGGCGCCCCAGGACACAATCCTTAATCAGGTTCATTTTGCCAACCTGAATAGCAAGGAAATCCTCGTCCACCTGTGGGTCCTCGGGCACATCACCCGATGTCTGCCTTGAACGCAGGATATCCACGAAAGGAACCCCTTCCTTACGGGCATCCTGCTTAGCTTCACCCACTGCAGCCAGCCACCCGGCATGGGCAATCCTGTAGTAGTCCCGCATTGCCTGCTTGTTATAATGAATCACAAACCTGTCTTCACCGTCGTTTAATATTGAAGTCGCCCGGAAGGAGTCCGTGTCGATGGTATCAACAAAAACCAGGTCCTCCCCATCCCTTGCAAATTCCCATTTCAAATCCCAAAGCTGCAGCCCCATCTTTTCCACCAATACCCTCACGGCCCATCCGCCGAGC
>CAWVVE010000562.1:0-1860 GCA_963933075.1 uncultured Verrucomicrobiaceae bacterium
GAATGCATGCCTGATGATGACGACATTGCCCCAGCCCATGCGAAGATCCCTTGACTGGACAACGATTCCATCACCGATTGAACTGACGGGATCACCGAGGTCGGTATTTCCCCCTCCACGCCCGTTCCAGTCTTCGCCGAGATGACCGTTAGGCCAGAATCCCCGAGCCTTGTAGTAGCCCTTGGAGTCTGGTTTTCCTACCGGAAAATCGTAACCTGATGCCAGTGGTATTTCAACGTAGTCAATGGCCCCAGCTACCGGGTTGGTTGCCACGCATGTCAGCCAGCAGAGGGCTATGGGAATTTTAAACAGGAAGGACAAAGTACGGGAAAGAGCGTGTAATGGGCTGAGCCCATCTAATTTTCACCTCGTTGAGAAATAGATCAACCCTGCAATTCCTATTGTGATGCAGTAGACTCCAAAATAGGCAAATTTTCCATGTTTGATTGACGAAATTACCGCATAAATGGCAAGCAGGCCGGTGACAAAGGCTACTGCTATGCCGGTGAAGTATATGCCGGCTTGATCCTTAGGGATTGAGGCAATCTCATCAATTTTCAATAGCGTTGCACCACTGATTGCGGGTATTGCGAGCAGGAATGAGAATTCTGCGGCAAGGGCAGGGCGGATGCCCAGCGCCAAACCGGCTGCGATCGTGCAACCGGAACGGCTGATTCCTGGCAGCAGTGCGAGAGATTGAGCCAAGCCCATCAGGATTGATGATCGCATGTCCGGGGTCCGGGTGGATTTTGTCTTCATCATTCCCGGCACAAATAAAATCAATCCCGTGACACAAAGGAGGAGGGATACTATTACTGGTTGCTCTCGAACCTGTTCAATCGGGTCTTTTAGGGATAATCCGGTGATGACAATCGGACAAGTTGCCACACCAAGCAGCATGATGAGGCGGCGTTCCTCCTTGCGACTGCGGTCAAAGACGGCACGGGTGAGCGAGATAAGCCTTTTGCGGAAATAAATCAGGACAGCCAGTAGGGTGGCGACATGGAGCAGCAGGTCGAAGACAATCGGCGCTTTGCCTGCATCCAGGCCTATGATGTATTGGGTGATGGCCAAGTGACCTGATGAGGATACCGGAAGAAACTCAGTCAATCCCTGAACGATTCCCAGGATGATAGCGTCGGAATAATTCACTGCAAAGGGTTGCTCAGTGGCGATGTGGCTGTAATGATAAATTGATCACTCGCGCGGATGAGCGAGACGCATGAAAGCATCGAATTTGTGAGACAGCGCTGGAAAAGATTTGTGCGGAAGACATACCGTTCGTTGCGTAAGCATCGGTTTCATAGTGGCAACAGGATTAAATACTGGCTGGCGAGGCGAGTCTTGCACCGCCGCCTTTGGCTGGCTGACAGGCAGTCCATGGCCCTTGGGTTGTCTCTTGGACTTTCAGTGGCAATGCTTCCACCGGCTCCGGTCCAGACCTTGTTGGCCACGACGCTGGCAATTCTCTGCCGCGCCAACATTCCGCTTGCCGTTGCGGCGGTCTGGGTTTCAAATCCCCTGACGTGGTTGCCGTTGTTGCACCTGCAGGAGAATCTGGGGGAAAGTGTGCTGTTTGGGAGCGGCGCCGGAGAAGAGAGAACAAGGTTTGAGATGATATCCTCACTGACACTGGGTGTTGTTTTAAGCGCCGCATTGATTGCTTTATTAAGTTACTCTATCTTTCACTGTGCGTGGGGCATTTTTTCCAGGAAAAAGCCAATGGAGAATAAAGAATAGCGTGAGCCTATTGATAACAGCTTGCCTAGATTAGGGGCTGTTACGCGGCAAGTGGTTGGGGTGAATGGCGGTGAGAGTGGGATTCGAACCCACGGAACCCTTTTGAGGTTCACTTCTTTA
>CAWVVE010000563.1:0-1848 GCA_963933075.1 uncultured Verrucomicrobiaceae bacterium
ATCTCGCGTGAGCGCAGTGTTGGCAGGGACCCGCCGATGAAGGCGGCGATGATCTCGTTGATGAGCGCCATCCCATATCCCTTGTGGGCGCCGAAGGGCACGAGGTGGGTGGCCCGTTCCGGGTCGGTGGTGAATTCTCCGTCGGCATCGACAGCGGCATTTGGCGGGAGTTTACCTCCCTCCCTCTTAAGCTGCTGGACCCTGCCCATGGCAACAACCGAGGTGGCCCAGTCAATGACGATAGGAAAGCCGACCGCTGCAGTCGTCGGGAATCCCCAACTGTGCGGATTGGTGCCGAGGGTCGGGTGTTTGCCCATGAAGGGCACCACTTCAGCGAGGCCGGCCGTGCAATTGGTGTAGGCAACATAGCCGCGTTTTGCGGCATCCAGGACATAACCGCCTCCCCAGAGGTAGTGGAAAGCGTTGTCCACACTCACCTGACCGATGCCGTATTTATCCGCAAGTTCAATACAGCGCTCGATGGCGGCGTAGGCGACACTTTGACCGAGTTTTCTGTTGCAGTTCCAAACCTCGCTGGCGGCGAACCTGCTTTCAACAACCTCGATACTGGCCCCAGGCACACAGCCCCCGGTCCCTGATCCGAAGAGTTCATCAAGGTGCAGTGCCTTGATGGCATTGTGGGTGCGAACCGCGTGCGCCGATGCGAAGGAGCAGAACCTGGCGGCATCATTGGCTTCCTCGTGCGTGAAGCCTCGGTTTCTGTAGGCGGCTGCAACCAGGGCCTCGTGCTCAGCTTCAGGGACAATATGGAATTGTTCTGGCATGTGATCTAGGAGGTAAAGCTGTTGGCCTGGACATATTCCCCTGCACCGGTTAGCAGGGCAATGAGGTTGCGCGTGGCCATTCCGGCCTGGCGGGATACGGACTCATGGGTGCGTGAGGCAATGTGCGAAGTGATGATGCAGTTAGGGGCTCCGAGCAGCGGATGGTTACCGGGAGGAGGCTCGGTATCGAGGACGTCACTGCCATAGCCGCCGACCCGGCCGCTTTCAAGAGCCGAGTGCATTGCATCACTGTCGACGAGCTCACCCCTTGCGCAGTTGAGAATAATGACCTTCTCGCGCATCTGAGCTATTCTCTCCGCGTTGATCATGCCATGGGTTTCCGGGCTGAGGAAGCAGTGCAGGGAAAGAATATCCGATTCGTTGATCAGCTGGTCCATTTCAGAGCAAGCCGTAATTTCGTTCTCGGCAGCAAAATCCCGATCAAGAAAAGGATCGTATGCCAGGATCTTCATGCCGAAGGCGCGTGCCCGGATCGCCACTTCCTTGCCGATACGGCCAAGGCCAAGGATGCCGATGCTCTTACCCATTATTTCATTGCCTATCGGTTTTTTCCAGCCCGCCTGCCACGCACCCCCGGCGACCTCGTTGGCATTTTGCTGGATCTTTTTGGTCAACCCGAGCAGCAACCCGAAGGTGTGCTCGGCGACGGTGGTATGATTGACGCCCGGGGTGAAGAGAACAGGAAGCTTCTTTTCGGTGGCATGATTGACATCAATCTTGTCGAGTCCTATTCCATATTTACTGATTGCCTTGAGCGTTGGCAGGGATTTATCGATAACCGCGCCGGTGATAACGTCATCACCACAGATAAAGCCGTCAAATTCCCCGGCCAATTCGAGCATTTTTTCTTCAGGTAACGGGCCGCGTTCGCGGATAATTTCCCATCCGGTGGCTGCCAGTATCGCGTGGTGCTCGCCGGGGGTATCCTGGTAGGAGGTGGTAGTCAGGAGGATTCGCATGTGAGGCAAGTTTCAAGTTTCACAAGCGAACTATCAAGTGTTTGCTTCATAATCATGAATTCCATTCAAGATATGGATGCGGG
>CAWVVE010000564.1:0-1842 GCA_963933075.1 uncultured Verrucomicrobiaceae bacterium
GTAAATACAAAGGTAGTGATCCGCTCGAAGGCTTGGGTTCAGGCTTGAATGAAGAACCACTGGTTACTTCTGCTGATCAACTTCCGATTGAATTGCCGGATTCGACCCCCTCACGTTCGCAGTGAACTTGATTATCGTTTCGCTTTGGGTACGCTCTCCGGTCTGTGTCCAACGTTGCTCAAACAAAATCTAAGGCCGCCTCGAGTGGGGATGATCTCGCTCGGGTGTGCGAAGAATCTAGTGGATGCTGAAGTAATGCTTGGTTCTTTGATGGCTGAAGGATTAGAGATTACAAATGAACCGTCTAAGGCGGACGCATTGATAGTTAACACCTGCTCTTTCATTAATTCTGCCCAAGAGGAGAGTGTGGATACCATCCTTGAATCTTCAGAATTAAGGGCGGCGCAGAGACCGGGTCAGGCACTCATTGTTTCTGGTTGTCTGCCACAACGTTTTCGCAAGGAGTTGCCCAAGCTTATGCCGGAGGTGGACGCCTTTATGGGGGTCGACCAAATCACTGAGGTTCCGCGCATAGTGAGGGAGGCGATTGCCCGCCGTGCGGGAAAGCCAAAAGAACCACAAGCCAAGCGATCCGGAAAAAATCCAGCTCCAACTTCGGTGACGGAAATTAATTTGCGTCCGCGGTATGTTCCTGATGTCCAAGCACCGAGATTCCGTCTTACGCCCCGCCATTTTGCTTATGTGAAAATTGCCGAGGGCTGCAATCATCCCTGTAGCTTTTGCATTATTCCCCGCATGCGAGGCAGTCATCGTAGCCGACAGCAGGCCGATATTGTTACAGAAGCCAGAGAACTGATCGCTCAAGGGGTTAAGGAGTTGAACCTCATTTCGCAGGATTCCACCTATTATGGTATGGATTTGACCCCCAGTTATCGGCGTGGTATTTCCTCTCCCGGAAAATTTGCCGTCGCCACTGCGGAGTTGCAACCAGATGCTTCCACATTGTGTTCCCTCCTGCGTGAACTGAATGAGATCCCAGGCGATTTTTGGATCCGCTTGCTTTACACGCATCCAGCGCATTGGACTGATGCATTGATACAAACGATTGCTGAATGCCCCAAGGTCGCACGCTATGTAGACATGCCTCTACAGCACATCCATGATACCATGCTCGAACGCATGCGCCGCGAAACCGATGGACAATACATTCGTGATCTCATTGCCCGTCTTCGCGAGGGCATTCCGGGCATCGCCATCCGCACGACATTTATCGTTGGCTTTCCTGGCGAGACGGACAAGCGCTTTGAGGCCTTATTGGATTTCATTCGGGAAACCAAGTTCGAACGGCTCGGGGGGTTTTCCTATTCGAGGGAGGATGGCACGCGTGCAGGGGGCATGCGTGGGCAGATTCCTGCTGAAGTAAAGGAAGCGCGCTGTGCGGATGCAATGGCTGTTCAAAAGAAAATTGCGCGTGCGCATGGCAAAGTCCTGATTGGGCAGAGGCTTAATGTTCTCACTGAGAAATTAGCAACAGATCAGGATTTAAAAGGTGGAGATATTCGTTCATGGGAACATGGATTAATTCGAGAAAACAACCGTAAGAGCGCCAAGCTAACGGCTGGTCAATATACTATTGCCCGTGGTGAGGTTGATGCACCGGATATTGACGGGCGAGTTTATGTGCAGGGTAAGTTACCGTTGGGAGATTTTTACTGGGTCCGAATCATTGGCCACACTGATTATGACTTAATTGCCGAACCATTGTAGGCCGTTTCATGAACCTCCCCAATAAGCTGACCACTTCACGATTTTTGATCACGTTTATCTTTGTGGTGTTGATGCTTTGGGATTCGTTGCCTTACAACACCTCATGGGCAGCCC
>CAWVVE010000565.1:0-1831 GCA_963933075.1 uncultured Verrucomicrobiaceae bacterium
GTGAAGAATCCTGAGCAGGAGCGGCCCCATACGAGGCTCAAAGAGGAGCAGCTGAGCGTCTGGAATACCAAGCACCCCAAGCCTGTTGGCGGCGAGCAGTTTGAACGCAGCTTACTGGCTGCCCTGAACGCTGATTCGGCAAAGAAGGTGGCGGCAAGCCCTGAGGTTGCACGACGCGGATGGGAAGTTGTCCTGGATGCCAACCTTGGGGATGCCGGTGAGGTTGAGTGGCAACTGGTGACCAAGGATGAACATGACGGTTACCTGCTCATGGCCGGGCTGCTGAACAACACCACGGATGGCGCGCAGTCGCCGGCGATTTTCCTCTATCCGAAAAACGGGTGGAATAAGCGCGCGGTCATTTGGCTTGATGAGGCCGGTAAATCCGGACTGTTTGATGGCGAAGAGCCACGTGCGGAGGTGAAGAAACTGCTTGCCTCCGGCAGCGCGGTGTGTGGAGTCGACCTCTTTATGCAGGGGGAGTTCCTTGCTGATGGCAAGACATTGAACCAAACCCGCCGGGTGAAGAACCCGCGTCAGGCGGCAGCCTTTACCTTTGGCTACAACCGGTCACTCTTTGTGCACCGGGTGCATGATGTCTTAAGCCTGATCGAGCTTATACTTACTGACAGTCATGGTGCAGAGAAGGTTGACCTGGTCGGGCTCAAGGGAGCCGGGCACTGGGCTGCCGCCGTCAATTACCTGGCCGGGGAGGCCCTTGCCCGCGTCGCCATCGAGACCGCCGGCTTCAAGTTTATCAGGGTGATGGATATCCGGCATCCGGATTTTTTGCCGGGAGGTGCGAAGTATGGGGATATTGATGCGCTGCTTGGACTGGCAAAGAGGCCCTGTTGGCGGGTTGACGACCAGGGCTTGCCGACTTGGCTGCAGTGAGGCAAGATGCTTGTCCGATCTTGAGAGTCTTCCTGTGATATGCGCTTGCTTCTTTTATCTCTGCTGGCTTCCTGTGCGGGTGTCAATGCCCAGGGCAACCGGCTTGCCTACCTTGATGCGCCTTCTCCGGATCCGTATTATGTCGGGCCCGGGTTTGCCAAGTTAACCACCCCCAGGTGGGTCGGTGAGGAAGGTGTCGAGGCGGTTGCCATCCTCTCCATTGATGACATGCGTGATCCCGCGGGCTATGAGAACTACCTGAGGCCCATCATTGACAGGCTCAAGGCAATTGATGGCCGGGCACCGGTAAGCATCTTTACCTGCCAGGTGGATCCGCAGGACATGCGCCTGCAGAAATGGCTGGCCGAGGGATTGAGCATTGAGGTGCACACCATTGCCCACCCGTGCCCCTTGCTGGGAGCCGGAGGATCGCTTGCTGATGCCCGTGCGACAGTGCACAACTGCATTGACCTGCTTGCCGGAATTCCCAACAGCTTCCCGGTGGTCTTCCGCATGCCCTGCTGTGATTCACAGAATTCACTCAGCCCGCGGTTTTTTACCGAGATCTTTAGCAAGCCCACGCCGGTGGGCAATTTTCTCAAGGGTGATTCCTCGGTATTTACCCTGCTGAGCACGCCGGGCAACCGTCTTGAGAAATATGTCCCCAAGCTGCGCGGCTTCGTCAATTACATAAAGGATTATCCATACCCGTATGTCATCGGCGGCAATTGCTGGGAGTTTCCATCAGTCATTCCCTCAGACTGGGAAGCGCAGGATCGCCATGGGCCAAAGAACCCTGAGACCATTAAGGATCTTAAGGCAGCCCTTGATCGCGTGGTGGAAATGCAGGGCCTTTTCACCTTTGTTTTCCATCCCCACGGCTGGATCGGCAACGATCAGGTTGTTGACCTTATTGATCATGCGGTAAAGAGCCATG
>CAWVVE010000566.1:0-1814 GCA_963933075.1 uncultured Verrucomicrobiaceae bacterium
TTATATGAATGCCTCGATGAGGTCAGTAAAGGGGCTTAACGCCTCCTTGAACCGGGCAATCCTGCAGGATGGTGATTTTTCAGAAAGAAAGCATTCGAAAGTATTCACCAATGCCTTTGGCTATCTACTAAAGGAAGTCGATAAACTCGTCGTCGACCTTGAACATGAACTCGCCGTCGACCTTGAGCCCTAGGAAGAGCTTGGCTTAACCGGATATCGCAAGGCGATAGAATTGGCTTTTTACCGGAGAAAACGGAGCGGCGGAACGGTAGCGCACAGTGATGCTGCCATCGGGGTTGTCGGCTATGGACATTTGGACAAAGTTTGCTGTCACGTTCTGCCACTCACCGAGGTCAGTGGCGGATTGAATCGAGTAATTAACTCCAATGGCGGCGGGATCTTTCCGAAACTCGAAAACAATATAGTCATCGGGGCTATTTCCAATGTTTAACAATTCCACCGTGACCTCGGGGTATGATGTGGATGTTGGGTCATTATCATCCGTGCCTTGCCCGTATTCCAGAAAGGCACTTTGCCCATCGTTATCCCGGTCTTCGTCGGGGTCTCCCGTAAAGGGTTGGCTCCCGCTGCTGCCTGCGCCCGGCGTGCCACCAATCTGCAGGCTTGCCTGCCAACTCAGAGGGTCGCTGTGGTCTGGGTTTTCATCAGGGTTGACCAAGACCATAGAGAATCCATCACCATCAGTGTTTACCGGCCACGGTGCGACGTCGTTATAGGTGAAATCCTTGATTATATTCCCGGAGGAATTCTCGAGCACGACTTGTTCACCATCGTTACTTAAGGATCCGCTGTAGGTTCCGGCAACGATTGCCCCGGGTGCGGCATGGCGGAAGGCAAAAGCATCGGCATTGTCAACGAGCACGATATTGCCGCCTGGCGGCAGGACAAGTGCCTGCGGAGGAAGTGAATCATCAAAGCTGAAGGTTACGCCGTCGGTGAACTGCGCTCCCTCAAGGCTTACCGATCGCGTGGGGTCAATGTTGCGCAATTCAATATACTCGAAATCGTTGCGTTCGTTGTAACCGGCATCGATTTCGGCCACGGAAGGCGGTGCAGGATGGTAGTTAAACTCGGATATAACGATATTTGATGAGGATGCGGTAATGGCATTGATGACGAAGAGTCCCTGGCTTAGGGGGCTCCATTTGGAACCATCGAAGACACGGGCCTTGATTTCTAGGGAGTTATTCAGTGTCAGCGGGCCGGAGTATATTTGAGATGCCGGTGAGGGGCTGTTGCTGGCACCGGCAGCACCTGTCAGTTCGCAACGCCAGAGCGCGTCACTGCTACTGGCGCCGCGATTAAGCCCGTGGATCGCCAGCATGTTGTTACCGGCCCGCAGTTTGTCAATGTGTGCTGTAATATCAAAGTCAATGAAGCTGAGCGCCTCGTTGTCGAGATGGGATGCAGTTGCACCTGAGTTCCAGGCCGGGACTGCGGGGGTTCGTGTCGCATCCCGTGTTACTTCGGCACCATTGAGATAGGCGACGAAGCTGTCATCATATTTCATGCGCAGGGTCAGTTGCGTGATCCCGGCAAGGTCAGCAGCAACAGCGCTGAAAGGAATACGGAGATATGCCGTTTGGTTGATACCATACATGTCTGCTTCAAGGTCAAGACCGATTTCCGGGCCGTAAGTGTTGTTCCCGCTGCGCTCGTAACCAATACCCTGCGCTCCAGTAGTCCAGTTTGCGGCATTCGGGGGTGAGGCGGGATTGGTCCAGTGCGTGATGTTGAGCGCGCTGCCACCGTTGGCAACGGATGGCACCAGCATTTCACAGGCCGAATTCTCA
>CAWVVE010000567.1:0-1804 GCA_963933075.1 uncultured Verrucomicrobiaceae bacterium
GTTCACCTACCCGTGGGGTTGGCTCTTCGACCGGCTCAACTTCTATTTTCTGCGCATCATCCTCAATGTCCTCTTCTGTAGCGCGATACTGGTGGTGTTCTACGGAGAGTCATTCTTTGTCATCGCCATCGGCACGGGGTTGCAGGGATTTGCCTTTGCCGGGGGCAATATTGCCTGGTCACTCTGGGTAACAAAGATCGCGCCGCCCGAGCACACCGCGGAATACATGTCGGTGCATACCTGCACCACCGGCCTGCGGGGAATTGCAGCACCCGTAATCGGCTTCGCCCTGCTGCGCGGGTTCGGCAGCGGTGTTGCCATCTTCAGCGCCATCCTAATCCTCATCGCCTCACTGATCATCCTGCCCGAGGCCAGGCGTATACGCGCCAGGAGCAAAAGCAGCAGCAACGCCTGAGATAAGCAGGCCCTAGAGGCCGGTTGTATGTTTCCGGATAAAGTCAATGATCGGCCCGGGATCCTTCAGTGCATGCGGATGATGGCCGACTCCCGGCTTTGAGATCACCTTGATCTCACCGCCCAGTTTGCGGTAACGCTTAACAATCACGGCACTGTTCTCCTCCACCGGCACCACAGTGTCCGCAGCCCCCACGACATGGAGCAGCGGTATCTTCGCCTTGGCAATGGGGCCAAGCTTGTGGACCGGACTCACCGACGCCTCCACCGACTCCTCCTCGGTAATGCCATGGGCCTTGAGCGCACCCTTCCAGGCGCCGCCTCCCCCCTTTCCCTTGCCCTTGCCTCCGGGCCAGCTGCGAATGTCGCACACCGGTGCATCACCATAGATGCAGGCCACTTTCCCGGGATTGGCTGCAGCCCAATTATAGATGATCAAGCCTCCACGGCTCATCCCTTCCAGTGCCGGCTTACTCGAGAATCCGTGTTCCCCGGTGAGGTATGCATGGAAGCGGTTCCAGCGCTGCACGGCCTCTGTATTACCGAAGAGCCCACCCACCTCACAGTAACAAACATGGAAACCAAGCTTGAGCAGTGCGATGTCCGCCTGCGGCTGATGGCCGAAAAAACGCGCACGCCAGACCCAGGGCCTGCCTTTTGCCTCCGATTTCGGCAGAACGACAATGCACTTGAGGCCCTCATGGAGGAAGTCACGCCGCTCAAACCCGTGCCAGTGGCCGGCCTTACCCGGAATTTCTGCGGCAAAAGATGGCAATAAGGTGGCAATAAGGAGGCTTAGGAGGATGCAAAAAAAAGTGAAGCGAGCTTTCATGGTTTGTTCCTTCCAATATAAGCCACAATATCCCCCGGCATCAATATGATCTTAAACACTGCCCCCTGCCTAAATAATCAGGTTTTTGTTTGTCATCAGGGAAGCTCCAACAGATAAATAAGGAGAACCAAACCACCTGCCATCATGAAAAAAATCACCGTCCCGCTTATCACCATCCTCACCACAGTCATTTTGATCGGGTGCAACAAGAGTAAAGACGGTGGACAAAACACAGCCCAGGTGGAAGGACAAATCGTGATCGTCGCTGAACTTTCCGGCGATGGAAAAAGAGACAAGGGATTCAAGGCCGCTGAAGACGCACTGCAGAGGGTCCCGGACATGAGGGGTATCTTCGCCATCAATGACCCCAGCGGACTCGGCGCGGTGGGAGCACTGGAAAAGGCCGGGAAGCTTGACCAGGTCACCGTCATTGCATTTGACGGCATGCCGGCAGGGAAAAAGGCAATCAAGGAGGGGAAAATCTACGCCGACCCGATTCAGCATCCGGACAAGATCGGCCGTGAATGCATCAAGGCCATCGTGGCTTACCTGAGTGGC
>CAWVVE010000568.1:0-1799 GCA_963933075.1 uncultured Verrucomicrobiaceae bacterium
GGCAGTTGCGTTGTCTACTGGAAATCGTTGCGGCCAGCCACTAGAGTTGCGCCATGGATTTGACACAAACCGCGTTCGGCACCTGGGGTGGCGGGCGTTTTATGCATTTTGGCGAGGCAGTTGATGACCAGCGCTTCATAGCGCTCATTCAGCTTGCCCATCAATCAGGTATTCGCACCTTCATTACTTCTGACGTCTACGGGGTGGGGCGCGCCGATGAGATGCTCGGGACTGCCTTGGCGGGTATTGATCGTGACTCCTATTGCCTGGTGGGCATGCTTGGCCATGATATCTACGAGGGGAAGCGTGAGGGTTCGCGCGGTTACCCGCGCTTTACCGATCCCGCCCTGCGATCCCGTGATGAATACACCGCGTATCTTAAGATGGCGACCGAGAAGTCGCTCGAGCGTTGCCGGGCAGAGAGCTTTGATTTGGTCATGTTGCACAACCCGGATGAGCGCGGTTATGCCGACGCCTCGGTCTGGGATGCGATGTCAGCACTCAAGGAGGCCGGCCTTGCCGACCGACTGGGCATTGCACCGGGGCCGGCCAACGGCTTTACACTGGACCTGATCCACAGCTTTGAGCAGTTCGGGGAACTCATCGACTGGGCCATGATTATTCTCAATCCACTCGAGCCGTGGCCGGGCAGGTTGACCCTCGATGCCGCAGCGAAGGCGGAGGTCAAGGTGCTGACCCGCGTTGTGGACTATGGTGGCCTTTTCCATGGCACCATGAAGGCCGATCATGTTTTTCGCGATGGTGATCACCGTGCCTACCGGCCGGATGGCTGGGTGGAGGCGGGCCTGGAGAAAATTGAGCAGATGCGCCCGGTCATTGAGCGCCATGGATTGAGCATGCTGCAGTTTGCCAGCCTGTGGAACCTTGCCCATGCCCCGGTACAGAGCGTGGCTCCGACCTTTATCCAGGAGGCCGGTGAGGACGCCCTGCCGGTTGAGGACCTGCTGCGTGATTTTGCCGCCCTGCCGGGGGAGAACCCTTTAAGTGCCGAGGAGGTGGAGCAAATTGCCCATGTCGGTGACAACACCGGTTGCATGGTGCTCAAGGGTGCCAGCAATCGCCACGAGGAGAGCCTGCGTCCCGATGAGTGGCCGATGCGCGCCGATCTGCTGGAACTTGCCGGCAGGCATGGCCTGGGAGAAGAGTGGTGATCCGCGTTGCGCTCCTCCTGTTGGCTTTTCTCCCTTGTATCATGGCGGCTGATTTACCCAAGGCGCCGCTGGCTGCCCGCGAGCCCCACACCCACCGTGAGCATGGTGTGGAGCGCAGCGACCCGTACTACTGGCTACGGCAGCGGGAAAACCGCGAGGTGCTTGATTACCTGAAGGCGGAGAATGCCTACACAAAGGCGGCGCTGGCCGATACCAAGGTGCTGCAGGAGACCCTTTTCAAGGAGATCAAGGGGCGCATCAAGCAGGATGACGACAGCTATCCCGTGCGCTGGAAGAACTACCTCTATTACTCGCGCTACACGAAGGGCAGCGAATACCCCCTTTACTACCGCAGGCGTGTCGGGGCTGATGATGATGATGGTGAAATCACCTTTGATGTGCCGGCATTGGCAAAGGGGCACAAGTTTTACGATTTTGATGAGGGGGAAGTCAGCCCTGACGAGAAGCTGGCGGCTTTCTCCGTTGATACCGAGGGCAGGCGCATCCGCACCCTGCAGGTAAAGAACCTGGAGACCGGTAAGATCCTTCCCGACCGCATCGAGAAGGCGGATGGCGGCCATGCCTGGGCAGCTGACAACCAGACCCTTTTCTACACCAGGCAGGAAC
>CAWVVE010000569.1:0-1750 GCA_963933075.1 uncultured Verrucomicrobiaceae bacterium
TGCTGATCCTTGTTGACGACCTCAAGCCCGCACTCGGCTGTTATGGCGACAAGCATGCCAGGACACCTCACATTGACCGGCTCGCCGCCCGCGGCAGCCGCTTTGAACTCGCCTACTGCAACCAGGCAGTCTGCGCCCCCTCACGCTTCACGTTGATGCTCGGCTCGCATTCGACCTCCACCGGGCTCTACGGCCTGGGCAGCCACCTGCGCAAGTCCATTCCAAACGCAATAACAATGCCGCAGCATTTTGCACAGCACGGTTACCGGACCGAGTCCCTCGGCAAGATCTTCCATATCGGCCACGGCAACGAGGGAGACCCGGAATCATTCTCCGTTCCCCATTTCAAGGACAAGGTGATTGAATACCTGGACCCGGAAAGCACGGACGGAGGCAAGCTGACCCGGGAAGAAGCACTGTTCACCAACCAGAAGCTGGGCCAGATCCGCTCACTGCCACGCGGAGCGGCCTTTGAGTCACCCGTCGCCAAGGATGCCGACTACGCCGACGGCCGGGTGGCCGCCGAGACCATCAACAGGTTGCGGGCTGCCAAGAAGCGCAGGACGGAAAATGACACGCCCTTCTTCATTGCCGCGGGCTTCGTTCGTCCTCACCTGCCTTTTTCCGCCCCGAAAAAATACTGGGACCTCCATGATCCGATGACACTTCCGATGCCTGAATACGAGCAGTTGCCGAAGAATTCCCCGGCCGTTGCAGGCAAACGTGGCGGTGAAATCGCCGCCTACAAGCCGGTGAGCGCCGGTAACATTGGCCCCGAGCTGAAAAGAAAACTGATCCACGGATATTATGCGAGCACCAGTTATGTTGATGCCCAGGTGGGCAAGGTCATCAACGAGGTGGACCGGCTTGGGCTGGCAGATAACACCATCATCGTGCTCTGGGGTGATCACGGCTTTCACCTTGGGGACCTGGGCATCTGGACCAAGCATACCAATTACGAGCAGGCCAACCGGATCCCTATCCTTATTGTTGCTCCGGGCGTTACCCGGCCGGGAAGCTCAACGCGCCAGCTTGCAGAAAGCGTGGACATCTTTCCAACCCTTGCCGAACTTGCCGGGCTCCCGGCTCCCAAGGGCCCGCAACCCATTGATGGCATCAGCCTGGTCCCGGCCCTGAAGGATCCCGCCGCGCGTGTCCGCGATCACGCTTTCCATGCCTATCCCCGCGGCAGACTCGGCAGGGCAATCCGCACCGAGCGCTACCGGTTGGTGGAATGGCGGCGCCCCGGAGAGCCAGAAAAAAATGCGCAATACGAGCTCTATGATTATCAAAGTGATCCCCTGGAGCGTGAAAACCTGGCAGTAAAAAATCCCCGCGCTGTGCAGGACCTCAAGGCCACACTCGCGAAGTATCCGGTGCCGTTCTCAAGGTCAAAGAAGCGTAAGCAAAAATAACCCGGCATCCCGGCTCCTGCCAGGGAGGGGGCGCAAGGAGTGAACAGGCGCACTCGTTCTGGTTGACTCCAGAGCCAAGGCCTATGCATGCTCTTAAAATGCACAAATATCTGCTCCACCTTGCGCTATTTCCTTTTTTACTCAGCCTGCACCTGCATGCCGAGGTCAGCCTGCCGGCGATCTTCGGCAACAACATGGTGCTGCAGCGCGACCACGAAAATCCTGTGTGGGGATGGGCGAAAAAGGGGGAGCAGATCACGGTCAGCATTGATGACCAATCCCATGAGACAACAGCCGCAGAAGACGGCAGTTGGCGGATCATGCTCAAGCCGATG
>CAWVVE010000570.1:0-1736 GCA_963933075.1 uncultured Verrucomicrobiaceae bacterium
AGGGTTGGTGTTAGCCCGTTCGGAATCGTTGTTGAAGCGGTTGCGGGAACTCGGGTGTCATGCGGGGAAGTTACGTTTAAACCCCACGGGAATTCCCACCGGGGAATTCCCCTTTCAACAACGTGACGTTCCGCCCCAGGGTGGCCACTGGCGCCTTTTGCAGGTTTGTCGACTGGTTGAGAAAAAGGGCTTACCGGTGGCGTTGCGCGCTTTCGTTGAAGTAAAGAAGACACATCCATCTGCCGAGTTTCATATCGCCGGTGATGGTCCTATGCGCGTTGAACTGGAGGCCTTGGCCAGGGAACTTGATGTTGGGCAATCAGTTTATTTCCATGGATTTGTTGACCAGGAGCAATTGGCGCGACTGGCGAGTGAGGCGCACATTTTTCTCCATCCCAGCCAGATGGGTGTTGATGGTAACCGGGAGGGGATTCCAAATGCAATGCTGGAAGCAATGTCCACCGGCCTGCCGGTGGTGGCAACGCGGCATGGGGGCATCCCGGAGGCTGTAACCAGTGGCGAATCGGGTTTCCTGGTTGATGAGGGGGATATTGAAGCGGTTGTGGAGGCCTCACTTGACCTTATGTCAGATACTGCCCTGTACCGGCAATGTGCGCAGGGTGCCCGTGATGTCATTGAGAAGAGCTTTGCCTCAAGCGGGGCTGTTGGGGTCCTTGAGGCCTGCTATGAAGAGGCACTTGAGATTGGCAGCAGGCATAAGAATGCCGGAGATGTGTCATGACAGTATGCGGCAGCTCCCTCTCAAAGCTGCTGGTGCAAGGATTTTGCCCCTTCCGGGCATTGAGAAGTTGCCCAAAACCGCGGAAGCGGTTTCCTCTTGAATAGTAAGGATCACCGATTATAATTTCCGCCCCCCTGCATTTGGGGGATATTCCCATAACAACAACAATAAACTTTTGCGGGTGCGTGGATCGGCTGATAAGTGGTCGAGCGTCCAGACGGAGCTTTAAAACAGCCTGTTCCCAGCGTGCATTCCCCGTAAGCAATACATATATCCAATGGCAGATCTGATTGTAGAACTCGTCGAAGCTGGTGTCCACTTCGGTCACCAGAGTCGTAAATGGAACCCCAAGATGAAACCTTTCCTGCTGCAGAAGCGCAGCGGGGTGCACATTATTAACGTTGAGGAAACTGTCCTCCGGCTTGAGGTGGCTTCCGAATTTCTCAGCAAGCTTGCCCTTGATGGCGGCAAGATTCTTTTTGTCGGCTGCAAGCGGCAGGCGCAGGATGCAGTACGCCAGGCGGCGGAAGCCTGTAACCAATATTATGTCAACCACCGCTGGCTGGGTGGAATGCTCACCAACATGGAGACTATCCGCAAGAGCATGGATCGCCTGGACTATCTTGAAGGGCTGGAAAACTCAATCGAGAAGAAGGCGATGAGCAAGAGTGAACTTGCTGCACTCAATCGCGAGCGTGCAAAGCTGTTGCGCAATCTGCGCGGGGTCCGCTCCATGGAAGGTTTGCCCGACGCCCTGGTTATCGTTGATTCTGCACGCGAGCACATCGCGGTTAACGAGGCGCGCCGTTTAAAGATACCTATTGTCGCACTGGTCGACTCCAACGCCGACCCATCATCCATTGCTTACCCGATCCCTGCAAATGATGATGCGATCCGTTCGATCCGCATCGTCCTGCAGAATCTCATCGATCCAATAATTGCCGCTACTGATGGAGGAAAGTTAGTGAAAAAAAAGCGGCCTGATCAGGTGGTT
>CAWVVE010000571.1:0-1727 GCA_963933075.1 uncultured Verrucomicrobiaceae bacterium
CGAGATGCTTTATTCCCTGGCACAATTCAAGGAGTTTATTATCTCCGGCGGGGTGCATTTCGTGCAACCTGATGCCACCCGCCTGGGAGGTATCACGGAAGCCTGGCAGGTATCAGATGTTGCACATGCCGCAGGACTTCCTGTTACACCGCACGCGGGAGACATGGCACAGGTGCAGGCACATTTGAGTATTGCCCATCCCGGAATAAGCTTGCTGGAATTCATTCCATGGATCAAGGATTGCTTTGTTGAACCGCTGCGCATTGAAGAGGGTTCATTGCGTTTACCCGAACAACCCGGCGCCGGGACAACCCTGAGACCCGGGGCCCTTGAGCGGTTTTGCAAGCCGCTCTCCTGAACAATAGAACTGACTTTGAATATTTTGTTATGAAAGATGATAATCCTTACAAATTGACTGGTGAGATCGCCATGATTACCGGCGGTGGCACAGGTATCGGGCTTGGTATTGCAAAGTGCATGCTCAAGGCAGGGGCAGAGAAGGTGATCCTGGTCGGGCGGCGTGAAGAGGTATTGGCCAAGGCAGTGGCCGGGTTGGATGACAGGGCTTGCTATGCGGTCCAGGATATTGCGCAAATTGCAGAAGTTGAGGATTTTCGTGAAAGGGTGGTCAACGACCACGGTGTTCCCACATGTATTGTGCATAATGCCGGAGTCAATGTGCGCAAGCCCTCGGTGGAAATGAGTGACGCTGAGTTCATGAGTGTTTTCGATGTTCACGTGCGCGGTTCCCTTGCCCTTACCAGGGCCTTCGTGCCGGCGATGCTGGAGAGGCGCAGCGGTTCAATCATCCTGATTGGCTCAATGGCGGCCCTGATGGGTCTGCCGAATGTCAGCGCCTATTCGATCGCCAAGAGCGCGATGCACGGCATGGTATACAGCCTCACCTCTGAATATGCTCCACACGGGGTTCGTGTGAATGCCATCCTGCCGGGATGGATAGAGTCAAAAATGGCGCTTGATGCCTTTGAAGCTGACCCGGAACGTCGTGACAAGGTCTTTGGCCGTACCCCGATGGACCGTCTGGGCAAGGCTGAAGAGGTTGGGCATGCCGCGGTTTTTCTTGCCGCCCCGGCAGCCAGTTTTGTCACGGGAGCCCTGTTAACGGTGGATGGCGGTGCATCCATCGGGTTTTAGAAACCAGGAGAAGATCGTATTATCTCCTTGGGAACCTTGGATTTAGCAGCTTAAATTTCCATGAATTATGCCTTGTCGTGTGAAGTCATGTGGTTGACTTTTCCCATGCCTGTGGTGATTTCTTATTTCGTTCAATAAGCTGCATGCCAGTATCAAATCAGGAACCTCTTGCCATTGTTGGAATCGGATGCCGATTGCCCGGCAATTCCAATGATCCGGAATCATTCTGGGATCTTTTAATTCGCGGAGAATCAGCGATTCGGGAGGTTCCTGAAGATCGATGGGATATCGAGAGGTATTACCATCCGGATGTTGCTGTTCCTATCAAGATGATCACCAAGTGGGGCGGCTTTGTGAAGGAGGTCGACCAGTTTGATGCCTCATTTTTTGGTATCTCACCGCGTGAGGCGCAGCGTATCGATCCCCAGCAGCGGTGGTTGCTTGAGGTGGCGTGGGAGGCCCTGGAGGATGCTGCTGAAAAGCCGGAGGAATGGCGCGGGTCCCGCACTGGTGTTTTTGTCGGTATTTCTTCGAATGAATACGGCTCAATCCAGATGATGGGTGAAGCTGAT
>CAWVVE010000572.1:0-1716 GCA_963933075.1 uncultured Verrucomicrobiaceae bacterium
GACTCATCCCGCAGGCGATTTAAATCATCCCGCATCTTGAGTTCATTTGCTGACATTTCCTTTTGTTCATCAAGGACCTGCTGGCGCAAGTCGGTGTTCTCCTGCGAAGCCTTTATCATCTCAGATCTGCCCTCAAGCCAACCCTTGCCCAGATAAAGAGTAACAATGACTAAAAGTCCAATAGTGGCCAATAGTGCGCCTTTGGTAAGCTTATCCATAGTTCCAATGAATTTTGATTAACGGCAGAATAATCTGAAATTCCGCAGAAAATAAGATATATCGCTTCTGGGGGGTTTCAACGTGAATTGCCGCAATGCCCTCATTGACCGGGAAACCCACGGTGCTAGATTCCGCGCTTTGGTACTATACCGGGCAGCAACAAGGCCATGAATTATAAAGATACACTCAACTTACCGCAAACGGATTTCCCCATGCGAGCCGGCCTGGTCGACAGCGAACCTGAGCGCCTCAAGAAATGGGAAAACAAAGAGCTCTACCAACTCATCCAGCAAAACCGCAAAGACACATCATCTCCTCGATATATTCTTCATGACGGTCCTCCATTTGCCAACGGCAATGTCCACATGGGGACTGCGCTTAACAAATTGCTCAAGGACCTTGTCTTGAAATCAAAGACAATGGCGGGTTTTGAGACCCCGTATATACCTGGGTGGGATTGTCATGGGCTGCCGATTGAGTTCAAGGTAGTTGAGCAGGCGCAGGGCCTCGAAGCGGCTGAAATTCGCCGCCGATGCGAAAAATTTGCTCGTAAGTTCATCGACATACAGCGCATTTCGTTCCGTCGTCTCGGGGTATTCGGGGAATGGCAAAATCCCTACCTGACGCTTGACCCCGGTTACGAAGCGGACATTATCCGTGTGTTTGCAGATATTGCAGACAGGGGGCTCGTCTATGCCAGCCAAAAACCGGTCCAGTGGAGTTATGGCGCGCAGACTGCCCTTGCCGAAGCAGAAGTCGATTACAAGGATGTCATTGACCCTGCTGTTTTTGTTAAGTTCCCAATCTCCAAAGGCTTGTTGGCTGGCGAAAGCTCCCTGGTGATATGGACAACAACCCCCTGGACCCTTCCCGCCAACCTTGCCGTTGCCCTGCACCAACGCCTTGAATATACATCCTCGACATTCATTACAGAGGATGGACGGCGTGAAAATCTTATTGTCGCAAGTGATCTCATTGATGACTTCTGTTCCAAAACCGGATTCCTCCCCGAGGGCCCTTCAAAACGTTTCAAGGGAGGGGAATTTTCCGGAGGGCAAGCCCGCCATCCGTTTCTTGACCGGGATTCGAAGGTAATCTTCGCTGATTTTGTGACCACCGAATCAGGAACTGGAATCGTTCATGTCGCCCCTGGACACGGTGGTGATGACTATCTTGCCGGCATGGCAAATGACCTTGAGATACTCTCTCCTGTGGACGATGAGGGCAAATACACAGAAGAAGCCGGCCTGCCTGAGCTCACAGGCAAGCATGTGCTGGCCTGCAACGAGACTATCATAAAATTGCTCTCGAAGAACGAGAGACTGATCGGGCGTGAAGATTATAAGCACTCCTATCCGCACTGTTGGCGCTCAAAGACGCCAATTATTTTCCGTGCGGTTCCGCAATTCTTCATCAAGATCGACGCATTCCGTGCTGAGGCTCTGGCCGAAATTGACCGGGTTCAATGGCTGCCTCCCCGAAACCGTAATCGCATTA
>CAWVVE010000573.1:0-1713 GCA_963933075.1 uncultured Verrucomicrobiaceae bacterium
AAATCACCCTGTTTGCCTCTGATCCGATGATAGCAAAGCCGATCGGGATGAACTGGGATGAGCAGGGAAGGCTCTGGGTGGTCAGCAGTCGCCTTTATCCGCATATCAAGCCCGGTGAGCGCTCGGATGACCAGGTGGTTGTGCTTGAAGATACCAATGACGACGGCACAGCCGACAAGTCGACAGTGTTTGCCGAGAACCTTATCATTCCGACCGGCATCATGCCCGGCGACGGCGGTGTCTACGTTGCAAATTCCACCGAGATATTGTTTTTGCGGGATACAAACGGTGACTTGAGGGAGGACGAGCGTCGTGTTGTGCTCAGTGGCTTCGGAACCGAGGACACTCATCACATTATCCATGCTTTCCGCGGCGGGCCTGATGGCATGCTCTATTTTAACCAGTCGATCTATATTCACTCCCACGTCGAGACCCCATACGGGGTTCGTCGACTGCTTGCCGGAGGTATCTGGCATTATCGGCCTGAGACCGGTGAACTTGAGGTTTTCTCCCGTGGATTCGTGAACAGTTGGGGGCATATTTTTAACCGTTACGGGCAGAGTTTTGCCACTGACGGCGCCTATGGTGAGGGTATCAACTACGTGTTTCCCGGAAGCGTTTTTGTCACTGCCCACAGTGCGAAGAAGATCCTGCGGGGTCTCAACCCGGGGCAGCCCAAGCATTGTGGACTGGAAATTATTCAATCCAGCCATTTCCCCTCCGAGTGGCAGGGCAACCTCATCACCAACGATTTTCGCGGGCATCGGGGGAATCGTTTTGTTCTCAGCGAGAGCGGCAGTGGCTATGTGTCGCGGCAGGCTCCTGACCTCATCCGAACCAGTCACGCGGCGTTCCGGCCGATTGATGTCAAGATCGGGCCGGACGGGGCACTCTACATTGCCGACTGGTATAATCCCATTATCCAGCACGGAGAGGTCGACTTTCGTGATCCGCGTCGTGACCATGTTCACGGCCGGATATGGCGCGTGACCTACAAAGGGCGTGAGCTTGCCAAGAAGCCCAGGCTGGCGGGTGAGGAACTTCCCGTCATCGTAAATCAGTTGCGCTCAGAAAATGGGTTTACCCGCCATTTTGCCAAGCGCCAGTTACGGCAGGAAAATAAGCCCAGGGTAAAGGCAGCGCTCAATGTGCTTGAGCAGGCGGGGAAACTTTCCAGTGAGGACAGACTGGAGATCCTGTGGGCTTACCAGTCGATTAATCATTTGCATGAGCAACTGCTCAGGGAACTTCTTGGTGACAATGACCACCGTATTCGTGCGGCGGCAGTGCGCATTGTTTACCACTGGAACAAACGGTTGGCAGATTCCCTCCAACTGCTTGGAAGAGCGGCGCAAGATGCACACCCGCAGGTGCGACTGGAAGCTGTTGCGGCGTTGAGACAGGTTGGCGGTGTGGAGGCGTTCAGGGCGATGCTGCCGGTATTTTCAATGCAGAAGGACAAGAACCTCGACTTTGCCCTTTGGCAGGCAGCTCGTGAAATGCAGGATGCCTGGTTGCCTGCCTTGGAGAGTGGCAAGTTGAGCTTTCGCGGAAAATTGCCGGTCCTGGATTTCATTCTTAAGGCGATAGAGAAACCGCAGGCTCTGCGATTCCTCCGGGGTTCCCTTGTCTCGAAGGATCTTTCTCCGGGGGGATTTCGTGAACTGGCATCCCTGTTTGCTGAAGTCGGTGCGGCTGATGATCTGGAAGTTC
>CAWVVE010000574.1:0-1706 GCA_963933075.1 uncultured Verrucomicrobiaceae bacterium
AAGGGCACCCACGGCAATTGCGGCCAATACCGGCAGGGGAATAAACCCGAGAAAAAACACCTCACCATCGCAACAGTTCACCGTGTGGGCACACGCCACCGCTGCCAGGGCAACCACTGAACCGGCGCTCAGGTCAATGCCGCCGCTGACAATAATCATGGTCATGGCCAATGCCCCGATACCGACAATGACCGCCTGCTTGAGGATCGTCTTGATATTCTTAAACGCCAGGTAGTGCTCGACGTTCTCCGGGACGTAGACGGCAATCAGGATCAACAGCAAAAGAAAGACAAAGAACAGGCCGGCAACCGGGAGCAGTGCCGCCAACAGGCCCTTGCCCCGGGCATTGTTGCCACCCGCCCTGTCCGCCGACATCAATTTCCTCATGCACTTGCCAATCCGCGATCAGTTAGCCGGCTTCCTGAGCAGTTTGCGGATTTTCTCCGAATCAATATTATCCAGGTCCAGTAATACTGCCCCGGTATCGACCTGCGCCTCAAAGGCTTCACCTTTAATGGCCGAGACAATGTTCTTTACCACCGTATAACCCATCCTGAAGGGATCCTGCACGGCAAGGGCGGCAATCTTCTTCTCCCTCAGCGCATCAAGCAGGGCATCATTGGTGTCAAAGCCGATAAAGGCCACCTTACCGGCAAGCCCGGCCTCATCGAGGGCACGCAACATCCCCTGCGTGGTGGATTCATTCGGGGTAAACACTCCCTGGATACTGTCTCCAAACTGGTTGAGCAGATTCTCCGAGGTCTTGATTGCCTCATCAATTGAGGTTCCACCACGCTGGTCAACGGATACCAGTTCAATTTCCGGGGCAGCTTTCTTTATTCCCGAGAGGAATCCCTCCGCCCGCTTGGTAGTACTGGCATGACCAACGGCATGACGCAGCATGATCACTTTTCCCTTGCCGCCCAGCAAATCAGCGAGCCGCCTGCCGCATTCCTCCCCGGCATGGAAGTTGTCGGTTGCCACAAAACTGATGACCGCATCGCCCGCAGAGTCATCCAGGCCGGAATCCCACACCGCGACCTTGATACCCGCAGTCGCTGCCTCCTTTACCGGACGCACCAGTGCCTTTTCATCAAGGGGGGCAAGGGCAATGCCGTCCACACTCTGAGTAATAAAATTCTCAACGACATTGAGTTGTCCTGAACGGTCACTTTCCCGCTGCGGCCCTTTCCAGATGATCTCCACACCCAGCTCTTCCCCCGCCTTACGCGCGCCGGCCTCTCCGGATTTCCAGAACTCATGGGTCGTTCCCTTGGGGATCACGGCAATACGTAATTTACGCTCTGCATTACCCTCACTACCAGCAACAGAGCCATTGGGAGCCTCTTTACTGCAACCGACAATGACCATTGCCGGGATGAGCAGCATTAGATTAAAGCATCTTCTCATGGAAGAGCATCCAAACCCATATCGCCCCTTGAAATCAAGCCTTCATGCAATCAAACTGACCTCGCATGGCAAAAGAACTCAACTTTAAACAGGAACTGGTAGGCTGCTACGGCTTCCCGGTCGCGGAAAATCCCACCCAGGCAATGATTGAGCCGGCTTTCCGGGCAATGGATCTGGACTGGCGCTACCTGACTTTGGAAGTTCGCCCGGAGAACCTCGCCGCCGCGGTTGCCGGAGCACGTGCGTTCGGTTTCAGGGGATTTAACTGCACCATCCCGCACAAGGTCGAGGTCATC
>CAWVVE010000575.1:0-1704 GCA_963933075.1 uncultured Verrucomicrobiaceae bacterium
TTTTCCCGCCAATAACGAGATGCTGGCTTGTGCGGTAGCCAGGGCGGTTGAAGGGGTTCCGGCCCGTCGTGCCGTCAGGATTCTTGAGGTCGGTGCCGGTACCGGGTCGTTGACCCGCAGTGTCCTCGAAACACTCCCCGCAGACCGTATAGACTATACCTTTACAGACAACGGGCCGGCCTTCATCTCTGAGGCCCGTAAAGCCTTTGCTGATACCGGTTCCATTGAATTTGGTATATTTGATATCGAGAAGAATCCCGCTGACCAGGGCATTGACCCTTCCGGTTATGACCTGATCCTGGCCACCAATGTGATTCATGCCACCTCTGAGTTGAAGACAACGCTTGCCCAGCTCAAGAGTTGCCTCGCCCCTGGTGGGTTGTTGATGTTTCTGGAGGTCACGCGTTCGCGCAATGGCCTTGACCTTATTTTCGGTCTCCTGAAGGGGTGGTGGCAGTATACCGACATGGACCTTCGCCCGGATTCGGCCCTCCTGGATCGTCGACAGTGGGAGGATCTCCTTGCTGATTGTGGCTTTGGAAATATTGCCTCTTTTGTCAATACCCCGGATGCTGAACATGCCGGCCAGACGGCATTCATTGCTGAGCGCGGTGAACCTGTCCATGACCCTGGAGAGCAGTCGGAGGATGATGAGGGCGAAGGAAAACCCGATGTCCCAACTGTGGTGATTTTTTCAGATTGCGCGGATTTTTCCGGTAAGCTCTCGACACTCCTTGAGGCGGATGGCAAACAAGTGGTCATTGCCTCCACCGAACGCCAACCTGCGGAGGTTGTGGCCGGCATCAATGTTCTTGAGACGATTGTCCACGCCGGCGCCATTGAAGTCGCAGCCGTCACATCCGCTACATCTCCGGATGAATTGATGGCCGCCCAGCAAAAGGGATCGATGCACCTTCTGCATCTTGCCCAGGCCCTTGCCGCTGCTGAACTTGAACAGGTGCCGACAGTTTATGTGCTGGGCAGGGAAGTCGGGGCAATTTCTGCTGATGACCGGATTTCCGGATTGGCATCAGCCCCGTCGGTTGCCCTGTTGCGTGTTGCCCGTGGCGAGCATCCCGAGTTCGGGTGGCGACATATTGACCTTGCTGAGGAATCTACCGATTTTGATGCAGGGAATGTTTACGACGAGATCGTGCTTGGTGATGAGGAGAACGAGGTAGGGTATCGTGACGACCGGCGTTATGTGAATCGCCTGCATCCGGTCAAGGTGGAAGATGAGCCCAACCGCATCTATGAGGCATCCGGTGAGGACGGGGCAGTCCTGCCCTACCGCCTGCAGATGGATGCACCGGGAATCCTGACCAACCTGTCTCTTAACCAAACGGTGCGACGTGCTCCTGCAGTCGGCGAGATTGAGGTTTCGGTTAAGGCCGGAGGTATCAATTTTCGTGACGTGATGAAGGCGCTCGGGATGTATCCCGGCAACCCGGTGGATTTGAAGTGGTTTGGTGATGACTTTTCCGGGATTGTTACCCGTGTCGGTGAGGGAGTCCTTGATATCAAGGAAGGTGATGAAGTGGCAGGGATGGCGCCATACTGTTTCCGCTCATATGTAACAGTTAACCGGCAAATGGTGTTCCGTAAGGCCCATCACCAGAGCTTTCAGGAGGCAGCAACGCTGCCAACGGTTTTCCTTACATCACATTATGCGCTCAATGAGCTTGCCGGCATGAGGCGGGGGGA
>CAWVVE010000576.1:0-1692 GCA_963933075.1 uncultured Verrucomicrobiaceae bacterium
GTGTCGCACTCGCGTTTACTGGCATGGTGGTTGCCGATAAAGTCGGTATGGGTTCCCGGCTGTATCCACTCCCCGAGCACCACCGGCTCGTGCGAACCGGTCGCCGCCACAACAATGTCCGCTTCGGCACAAGCCGACTGCCGGTCCTCAATCGCCAGGATTTCAATGTCCGGAAACTCCACTGCCATCATTGCGGCAATCTCCTCCGCCTTCGAGCGGGTCCTGCCCCAGACCATGACCTTCTTCAGGTCCCGCACACTCGCGTTGGCGCGGATAATATATGGCGCAAGGTTACCTGTCCCGAGCATGAGCATTGTCTTGGCATTCTCCCTTGCAAGCAGGCGGGTTGCCAAGCCGGAGATCCCGGCAGTTCTCCAGAACGTCACGGTGGTCCCATCAACCAAGGCCAGGGGTTCGCCATGCTCCCTGTCAAAAATCATAACCTTCGAATACAGCGATTTATAGGGTTCTTGAGCATCCGGGAAATAGGTAAATGCCTTTACCGCAATCAGTTGATCACTCCACGAGGGAAGAACCGCAAAAGCGTCATTGGTGCTACCCCCCTCGTCGAGAAGGAATACCTGACGGGGCGGCATTGAGTATTCTCCTGAATATGCCTCCTGCAGGGCATCCACAAGGGCGGGAAAACTAAGGGCTTGGTGAACTTCTTCGGCACTGATAACTTTCATGATATTGCCTTTCCGGCGCAACCTTCTTGCCTCAATATTCACTGAAAAACCAGCATTTTTTATTTCCTAGAGACCATGAAACACTCAACCGGCTTCCTTATTATCATCACTTTCATACTCACCGCAGTATACGGACAGTGCGCGGAAAAACCCGTTCATGTCTTTATCCTCTCAGGACAATCCAACATGGCAGGCATGAATCCGGCCAGTGGTTTTGTTCCCGAGACGGAAAAACTCTTTACTGATGCCGAGGTGGTCTATTTCAAGGTGGCCCGCGGCGGGCAGCCAATACGCCTGTGGGTCGAGGAGTGGAACACCATTGCCGAAAAGTATAAGCTGAAGGCAAAAATCAAGGCGACCAGTTATTACAAGCCTATCCTTGATCAATATGCCAAGATCATCAAAGACCATCCCAACCCGAAATCGGTGACTTTCTGCTGGATGCAGGGCGAGCGGGATGCCAAGGAACAACTCAGTGCCGCCTACACTGACGCCATGAAGCAACTCATTGCTAACCTGCGCAGGGACTTGAAACAGCCGGAAATGAATTTTGTCATCGGCAGGTTGTCCGACTGCCGCAAGGACAATGACAAGTCATGGACCAGTGTGCGCAAATCACAGGTGGATGTTGCCAATGCCGACCCGCACGGCTCCTGGGTTGATTGTGATGACCTTAATGACAAGGAGAAAAACGGCGTCAAGCATGATGACCTCCACTATACCAAGGAGGGTTACGCAATTCTCGGGCGCCGTTATGCCCGTCAGGCAAAGGCACTCATCACGGGAAAGGCGCCGGCAAAGAACGGTCGTCCTGAGTAATCAAGCCTGATTATCCGTATCAGGTAGTGTCATTCCCGGCACGATACCAAAAAATATCCATGGACTGGCCGAAGCTGACCAATCCTGAACATATCCCCTCTCCCGGGCTGCTCATCGACCCGGACCGGGTCTCCCGGAATATCGACAGGATGATCTCTGCCGTCGGCACGGACGGAATAGACCG
>CAWVVE010000577.1:0-1686 GCA_963933075.1 uncultured Verrucomicrobiaceae bacterium
CAAAGCAAGCGGGGTCGCTGATGCTATAGGGGATAATGAGGTGCTTAAGCTTGCCTTGGCCCGTGGACGGGCCGCTGCCGGTGAGAGTCAAGCGGCAACAGTATTGCTGGAGTTATTGGTTTCGGAAAATGTCCGGGTGCGTCATGAGTCAGCAATGCTGCTTCGCGGCCTCTTTGGAAGGGATTTTGGTTTTGCAGGTTATGACCCGCCTGAGAGGCAGGCCAAGGCAATCGCGCGTTGGCAGAATTTTCTTGGCAGCCTGGGCCAGGACGGCGAGGTCGTGCCGATGCAACTTGGCAGCGGCGCCCGCGGTGAATTCATGGTGTTGGTAGGAACCCCTCCGGGCAAGGAAGGGGCCGTGATCCCCTGGACAACCAGTGGCAGGAAGGTGAAAGACCTCAAACTGGCCGCATCAATGGCGGCCATCAGGCCGGATGCCATATCTTTTGATGATGCGGCAGGATTGGTTGTTGCCTCGGGAGGAGGATATGAAGAGGGCAGGGTTGCGGTTTTCACCAATGATGGCACAGAGATCTGGAGTGCATCCGGGATTCCTGTGGGAGGAGGGACGGCGATCATGCCTGGCGGCAGATTGCTTGTGGCGATTGGCAGGGAGGTTGAAGAACTGGATGTGAGTGGGAACCGTGTAGGAGTGTGGAAAATGCCATCACGAGTTCTTTCTTTTAAGCGATTGCGTGAAGGGCGCTTTCTTTGCGCTCACCCTGAGGATGGGAGCTTGGCTGAGTACGGCAGGGGTGGAGAATTATTGTGGAAAGCAGGAGGTTTTAATCATCCCAGTTGGGTAGATCGGCTGCAGAGTGGAAACCTGCTCGTGGTTGTTCATGCAGACAAGCCCAAGGAAGGTGCCGGGCGAAAGGCTGGAGCAGGAAAGATCCGAGTGATAGAGACTTCGCCTGACGGGAAAGTGGTTTTATCCAGTATTCAACCGAAGGGCGTTAATGTCATTAGCAGCGTGGCGCGTTTACCCAACGGCAATACCCTGGTAGGGACCGAAAAGGGACTTGCTGAATACACTCCTGAAGGATATGCGGTCAAGGTTTGGCTTAAGAGTGTGATTTCCTCAATTCATGTGCGCTAGATTATCACCTTTCAGCAGGGCATCATTTGCAGTTGCCTGCGTGTGTTCGTTGACGGTGTTCATGGGGACGTCAATCATTTCGCCTGCACGTCCGGGAATGGACTGGTGGATTGAGGTTGTTGGGCAGCGTTCGGTGCCGGAGGCGGTACAGGAATCGCGTCGCAAGGCTGCCGATGCAGCCGCAGAGAAAGCGGGTGAGGGATTAAAAAAGGATGAGGGTGAGGAACTGGGGGATAAGCTGAAAGACAAGGTAAAGGCCCTGCTGGAGATTTTACCTAAGTTGAAACTGGAGGAGGATGGAGGCAAGGGTTCCGTTGACGATGGCAGCGAGGGGGGAGTTGAGGAGCCTTTGTCCTTTGACCATAAATTAACTCTTGACCATCCTTAATAAATTGATAACTCGGAGTGAGTGATATTTCGTCAAAAACTTTTTCAACCGAGCTTGGCGATCCATTGATACTAGCAATTGATTGTTTTTCCCATGAGTCTGAATAAATCCCATTAGCTGTGATATAAAATGTCCCTTCCGTCAAAATATCTGGTTGCTCAGCAAAACTAGGCACTGCAGAACCAGGCACTGCAGAACC
>CAWVVE010000578.1:0-1672 GCA_963933075.1 uncultured Verrucomicrobiaceae bacterium
GATAGCGGGCAAAAATTCATACCGATCCAACTTGAGACAAGCCAGCTCGAAGGCGGCGTCATCACCAAGCGAACTGATAAAATATCGCCTCACAACCTCCGCCAGCGCCGCTTCACTATCATTGTTCCCGGGGCGCTCCATGATCAGTTTCGCTTCAGCATCTGCCTTAACGCGATATCCTTCCCGCCCTTCCCTGGGAAGGTTGGCGATAGTCGCCTCAATATCACGGGACACTGAACGGTAACGCTGATACTCGTGCTCAAGTGTCTTTTCTACCCACTCATCCCGGGTAAACATCAGGTCATTACTGGAATCGATCACCGTCTGCCAAAGTTTACCGGCCAGGTCATACCTCCCCTGCCCGGCAAAATGTTCTGCACGGGCAAGCAGGTCATTGGCTTCAGTATCTGTCTTCAGTGACGCCCCTTCAACCAAGCTCCTGGAAGCCTTGCCTATCTCCGGGGACGGCACCGCGACCTTTTTAAGGTCGCCCGCCGCCTGCCGAGACCCTGACATCACCGCAAACACCACGAGCATCAAGCCACTCAGGCTGCGCATCTTGAATCTACAACTGCCGTTCATATTAAACACCTTCATCTTACCTGCGTGCTCCAATCCACCAACCGAAAAGCAATTCAACCGCCAGTAATGCAATTAATACATAAAGGACAATTTTCCATATTTCACTTCGCGCGACAGTTCCTTCCAGTTCAATTACCGATTCCCCGCGTGAGACGAACTCGACACGCGCATCTCCCAGATCACTGCGAATCGCATCCTCGCTGGCACGACGGAGGTCACCTTCACCTGCATCAATATTCGCAGCAAAAAGCATGGATTTGAAATCGCCTCCCGCTGCCCTCATTAGCTTAAGCTCGTAAATTCCCCGTTTCCCCGTCTCCTCAAAATCCACATTCCATATCAGGCCATTCTCCGGACCCGAATCATCGGGGCGCGCCTCTGCAGCACGCGGTTCACCATCACCTGGCGGCACAATCTCCACATTCTGGCTGAACTCGCGCAAATCAACTTTCTGGCTGATCGGCTGCGCAACTGCAATCACTCCTTCTTCGGTTCGGTTACGTGCCATATAACGAATCATCTCCTGTGAAGTAATCAGGAAAGTCGCTCCATTCTCAGGAAAATTACTCCAGTCATTGTCCATTGGGGTCATCAGAACCATCACCTGCCCTTCTCCCAATCTCTTCTCTACCAGCGCCGGAGACCTGCTTTCATTATCGAAGGAAGCAATCACGCGCGGCACACCGGCAGCAGGCAAGTCCGCAGGAGCAAGTTCCAGTGCAGGCACCTCACACTGCCACCAGCGGAAAACCTTGACCCCGTCAAGCAACTGCCTGTTGTCTCCGTTAAAAAACCGCAGCACCGGATGGTTGAGCAAATTGGGACTGAGCAATGTCCAGGTTTCCTCCTTCTCGTCTCCCTCAATGCCGGACAGCCTCACCGGCAACAGCCCTTTTCCATCTTTGTATAAAATATCGTTGTAAACATCCTCGTCCGCCTGATCGCCCAGCAGGAACACCAGTCCACCACCATCCCTTACCCAGTTCTCCATTGCCGCGGCACGTCCCTCGGTAACCCGATAGAGATTGGCAACGACAACAACCTCGAATTTTGATAACTCAACATCATCAAATTCTGAATCATCAACAAC
>CAWVVE010000579.1:0-1643 GCA_963933075.1 uncultured Verrucomicrobiaceae bacterium
TGCCGGAGCAACCTACAATAATCCTGGGCACTGTGTCCCCTCCGAGCCGGTCCATATCCTTCAAATCCACGGCACGGCGGATCTTGTCATCGGTTACGCCGGCGGATTTATCTCCGCGCCATATCCCGGCGCGAAGGAAACACTCGAGATCTGGGGCGACTACAATTCTCACACCCAAATGGAAAACACTCAGGATTCAGCATTTAACTTCGATGCACTCATCCCGGGAAAGGAAACAGACATAACACGGATGAGCGGTGGTCGTGCAGCGACGGAACTGTGGACCATGAACCTGACCGGGCATCTGCCTGTCCTGAAATCACGCGGCGGCTCAACTGAGCTTGCACACAGGATCGTCAACTGGCTTCTTGAGCATCCAAAAACCCAACTCAAATGAAACTTAAGCTAACGGCCATATCCCTATGCCTGCCCGTGATGGCATTTGCCGGGGAACTAAAGCCGGGCAGCAACCTTGTAAAGATTACTCACGACGGGCATCTACGAGAAATGCTCGTTCGCCTGCCTGAGCAATACGACCCGAAAAAGCAATACCCTGTGATCTTTGGCTTCCATGGCGCAGGAGGCCCAAAGGAGGGCTATCATCGCCAACTGGAAAGACTCGTCCGCGCCCACAAATTCATCAGCGTGAGCCCGCAGGGGATCAGTAACGCACGCGGTATCACCGGCTGGAATGGCTTCTCGGGGCACCGCATCAGTAATACTGACGACGTTGGACTGGTCCGCAAGAGCGTTGATTACCTTGAAAAAAATGCATCCATTGATCGTAACCGTCTCTTTGCGACAGGAGGCTCAAGCGGGGCAATATTTTGTTTCCGACTTGCCATGGAGACTGACTTATTCGCCGCCATCTCCCCCATGCGCGGGGCAATGATCAAGAGACCGCCCGCCCCTAAGGGACGTCCAAAAATATCCATTCTCCTGGTCTGCGGTGCCGATGACCCTCTCTTTAAGGGCGGCGAACAGGCACGGGGCGAAGTGTTCTATTCCGCCCATGAAGCAATGGTCGCATGGGCGAGAAACCATGGCGTCAAGACCGCCCCGAGAACGCAACCTTCATCCAATGGCATTGTCCTGACCCGCTTTTCACCGAAACAAGCCAGCCATCACCTGATCCTTTATGCCGTCAAAGGAAGCGGGCACCGACTGGGACGACAACAAATGGTGAAAGCCATTGAATACATGGGACAATTCTTTTTACGACATTCAAAGCCGGTTGCCGTCAAAAAAACAACTTCATCATCCCTCAGATAATACCGCCTCAGTGCCGATCCTGGCTGCACGCATCAGGAAAAACATTCAAGGGGAAACCCCTCATCAAGAGCGCAGCGGGCACAAACTTTCCCTCTACTAGCCCCTCCCGGAATTGCGCAGCTTCAGGATTCCTAAAATCTGCAGCAATAATATGGCCGCAGAGCAGGCAATCACCCTTGGCCAAAAACCCCATTGCCACTCATAGGATGCCACAACAAGAAATGCAGATGCTCCCAAGACCGTTAATACCCATGATTTCCAGTTCACCGCAAGACAGTAGATAGGTATCACACCGATTGGCAAAGAAAAGGTTTCCCTCCAACTCTATACTTTAGCGCCAGGCAAAAGAATAACCGATTGTCGGAACCGAT
>CAWVVE010000580.1:0-1604 GCA_963933075.1 uncultured Verrucomicrobiaceae bacterium
TTTCCAGAAAGATGCTTGCCCCGCCTGTGCGGCCGGTGCAGCCGGAAAAGGTGTGGCGGGTGATCGGTGAGGTGGACAATACCTATTACCTTTCCAAGGACGAGGACCTCCACCGCCGTGGAATCTATACCCTGTGGCGCCGTTCCGCCCATTACCCAAGTTTCGCCAACTTTGATGCTCCCAACCGCGGTGCCTGCATGGTGAGCCGCCAGTCGAGCAACACGCCACTGCAGGCTCTGACGCTGATGAACGACCCGGCCTATGTCGAGATGGCCCGTGCCTTTGCCGCCCGCATACAGGAGGAAACCGTCAACATGGACACCACGCGGCGCCTTGCCCATGCCTTTCGCCTCGCGCTTTGCCGCAACCCCGGGGCGGATGAACTTGAGGTGATGAGAAAAATCTATTTTACTGCCCTTGATACCGATGGGGAGGACGCCGAGGCCTGGTTTGACGTGGCTACCACCCTGCTCAACCTGCACGAGACCATTACTAAATAAGGATTAGCGGATGAGGCGCCTGCGCGTGATCTCTGCTATAGAAAAATCCGCAGATTACTGAAGTTCTTCAGCAGTGAAGAAAATGAATAACGAGGAAACCACTAGATTGATTGCCCGCCGGGCTTTCCTGCGCGGGGGCGGGGCAATGGGTGTCGGGACACTGGCTTTTAACCAGCTGCTTTCCGGGGAGTCAGCGGCGAAGAATACCGGACCCAACGTGCCGCTTCCCGGAAACTTTGCCCCGCGTGCCAAGTCGGTGATTTTCCTGCACATGGTTGGGGCACCATCCCAGCTGGACCTCTTTGATCCAAAACCCAGGCTGCATGAATTCCATGGCAAGCCGGCACCTGCCGAGTTTATCGAGGGCAAGCGCTTTGCCTTCCTGCGCGGGCACCCGAAGATGATGGCTTCACCGTTCAAGTTTGAAACCCTCAACGAGGGTCAGCAGATTTCCGAGATACTGCCGCATTTGAAGAGTGTTGCCGGGGAGATTGCCATCGTGCGCTCGATGACAACTGAGGATTTCAACCATGCGCCGGCGCAGATGTTCTTTCACTCGGGGCTCAACCGGATTGGTCGTCCGAGTATCGGTTCGTGGGTCACCTACGGCCTTGGATCAGAGTGTAGTGACCTTCCCGCCTACGTCGTGATGGTTTCAGGAGGTGTGGCCGGTGCCGGGGCAAGCCTTTGGAGTAACGGGTTTTTGCCCAGTGTCTACCAGGGTGTGGAGTTCCGCAGTGACGGGGATCCGGTGCTTTTTCTTTCCAATCCGAAGGGCGTTGATCGTGCGCGCCGCAGGCGCATCCTTGATGGCATTGGCGAACTCAATGCCCTGGAGCTGGAGCAAACAGCCGATCCTGAGATTCGCACGCGCATGGCGCAATATGAAATGGCCTTCAGGATGCAGATGTCGGTCCCGGAATTAACCGATATCACCACTGAGCCTGATGAGGTGAGGGCGATGTATGGCAAGGGCACCTTTGCGGGGCATTGCCTGCAGGCACGGCGACTGGTTGAGCGGGGGGTTCGCTTTGTCGAGTTGTATAACTCCACATGGGATCATCATGGTGGTATCGAGAGCAACCTGCGCAAGAAGACCAGGGA
>CAWVVE010000581.1:0-1592 GCA_963933075.1 uncultured Verrucomicrobiaceae bacterium
GGTTCCCCCACAGGGTTCAGTGCACCACTCTTTGGATCAATGGCAAAGACACGGGCATTGCCACTGTTCTGCCCCGCGGCAATCAGGTAGCGCCCTCCGGGCTCAATCCCGAAACCGCGCGGAGTCTTCACGCCCAGGGTCTCTATCTCCACGAGGGAAAGCTTGCCTGAAGCGGGATCAACGGCAAAGACGGCAATACTGTCATGGCCCCGGTTTGAACAATACAAAAACCGCCCTCCTGGATGGAAAATCAGCTCCGCTGTGGAATTGCGTTTTTTCAAGTGTTCTTCCGGCAGCGTGCTCAGCGTCTGCAACTCCTTGAAGGAACCCTTCGCTCCATCATAACTAAAGGCAGTTACCGAGGAGGTAACCTCGTTGTTGGTATAGCCAAAGCGTCCATCGGGGCGGAAGGCGAAGTGACGCGGACCGCTGCCGGCAGCCACTTTCACAAAGGCCGGGTCATTGGACTTCATCGTTCCCTTCACCGGGTCGTATTGATAGATCATCACCTTGTCCAGCCCGAGGTCGGCGCACACGGCGAAGCGGCCGGCAGGATCAAGGTCGATCGAGTGCGCATGCGGCGAGGCCTGACGTGGCAGGATACTGGATCCGGTATGCTGGGAAAATGAAGTAAGTTTCAGGATCCCCTGCGGTGAAATGGAAGCGGCACCGACACTGCCCCCGACGTAATTGGCAAAGAAGGCATGTTGTCCCGAGGAATCAATGCTGATGTGGCAGGGAGCGCCACCACGAGTGGCAATACGGCTTTTCGCCTGCAGCAGGCCGGTTTTCGGATCAATGGCAAAGGCCACCAGTGAACCTTGCTTTTGCCCCTCATAGTCATTGGTCTCCTCCACGGCAACCAGGTGCCTTGCATCCGGAGTCAGGGCAACAAAGGAAGGATTGTCTGCCTTCGCCGCCAGCCTTGGCTTGCCCAGGGCGCCGGTCTCAAGGTCAAGCCTTGCCAGGTAAATCCCCTCACTCGCCTTGTCCCGCGTGTAAGTGCCGAAGTAAACCCAGAGATCACCGGCCGGGGAAAACCCCGGAAACAGGCACATGAAGGAAAGCAGGATGGCTCGATGAAATTTCATTCCCCCATCCAAACGGTGAACCTGAGCGAATATCAAGCCAAACCTGCCTTCATTCTCCCGTCAATGCCCGCCCCTTGAGCAGTCGCCACCATCCCGGCAGGAGAAAAACCGCCACCGCCATGGTCACGAGTATTCCCGATGCGCAAACCTTGCCGAGGCTGGCGAGGCCGGCATTGTTTGCCAGTCCAAGCGACCCGAAGCCTATGGCGGTTGAAATTCCGCAAAAAAACAACGCCCGGCCAATCCCCGTCCGTACAGGCTCCCTGGCCCCGGCATGCCGCCGCAATGCTCCAATCATGTGGATCGTGTAGTCAATGCCTGTGCCAATGAGCAGCGGAAAAGCGCAAATGTTAAGCACATTCCACTGCCAGCCGGCAACACGCATCACTGCCAACAGGGCAACAGCCGAGAGGACCAGTACGGCAACACCAAGAGCAACCTCTTGAACATCACGAAACACAAGCGCAAGCATGATCAGGAGAACAAAAGCCATCGGGATAA
>CAWVVE010000582.1:0-1586 GCA_963933075.1 uncultured Verrucomicrobiaceae bacterium
ATGGGGTGGCGGCCGACCACAAAGTGCTCTTTGTCGACATGGGCAACGACTTCCTCGCCGTGGAACTCCACCGTCATTGTATACCATTTCCCCTCCTTGAAATCGAAGGCGCACTCCCCCTGCATGGATGGCGCGAATTCGTTGTTTCGTTTTGCGGTATTAACCTGGAAATGACCCGGGGATATCTGGGTTACGGTGTTATAACCGCCGCCACCGCCGGTCATCAAGCGGATTTCCGATGCGCCGTCGAAGCGAAAGTCGAAGCGGAAGATGACATTATGAAAGGCGGCATCCTTGAGGAAGGTGCGGGCGGTTTCTTGCGGTTCGTGGTTTGTTCGCTTGAGAATACCATCGTCAATTTTGTAGTATGCGCGAATCCCCCAGCGCCCGCTGACTGAGCCCTGCGTGAAGGTTTCACTAAAGATGGCCTTGCCGGGTGAACACATGAGGAAATCTTCCGCAGTAGGCGGCGTGGCAGCGACCTCATGCCGGGAGGTGGCAAAGAGGACACAGCACGCACAGAGGCGCAGAGACACGGGGAATTTGTTGAGAAGATACATTCTATATTTGGGTTTAATATTTCATACAACGGCGTTTTTCACTCTGCTTTTTGTTGTCCGGCAGCCTTGAGGATAGTTTCCAGGTTCTGTTGAATCCGCCCGGTATTCTCAGCGGCAATCTTTTTTGCTTCAGCCAGCGGCTTGCCCTTTCTCATCGGCCGCTTGTGCCCGATTTCCGTCAACCACGCGTCGCGCATTACCCGCATACGATCGCGCAGGAACATCATTATCCTGCCGTAGGCATTCGGGCTCGGATCCTTAAGGGGAGCCCTGATCGCGAAGTAATCAATGATTTGCCGGGCAATGAATTCGTGCCCTTCGCCTCCCGGGTGAACCCCGTCGCGGGAATACTTGAACTTAGGGTCCTTCTCCCGCTTTTTTGCGAGTTCTTCTTTCATGACCGTGTGCAGGTCGATCACCCGCCAGGCATCCTTTGGTCTTGAGACCAGCCATTTTGAATAGGCTGACATGACATCGTCGTAATCAAAATCCGGGCCGGGTTTGTCATAGACCGGTGGTGTCATGAAAATGATCTTCGCTCCATGGGACTCCGCCTTTTTTTTCAGCAGCCGGATACCTTCCTGGTATTTGGTGAAACGCCCCTCATCAAGGGGTTGATAGATACCGCAATTAATTCCGTAGCAGGCAATGACCAGGTCGGGTTGCAGGGTTTTCAGGGTGCGCTCCAGCCGCTCGTGCAGGTCGGGACGGGGAAAGCCGTGCCGGAGGTGGCCCGGCTCCGAGAGCCCGGAGATGGTTTCGCTGGGTATTCCCTGGTTAAGGATTTCAGGGTTCAGCTCAGGATGATTGACCCTCAGCCATCTCTCGAAAAACACCACGTATTCCCCTCCGTAGGTGATGCTGTCGCCGAGAAAGAGAATTTTTCCGGCCTCCTTCAGCACCTGGAAGTTTTCGTTTGCCCGGATATTGGTGGGTATCAGGGAGGGGAGGATGAGCAGAATCAGGTAGCGCATGGCGTGGTTGATCATTGCGGTTAAGAAGATGGCGACCGGTCCGGGGAGCGAC
>CAWVVE010000583.1:0-1557 GCA_963933075.1 uncultured Verrucomicrobiaceae bacterium
AATCGATACCGTCTAGGGCTTTTGTTTCCCCAAAACGCTTGTGTAACCCTGAGGCACTAACTCTCATAGGAAAATCTCCTTTCAAGGCACGCGGCAAGGTAGGCAAGAGGAATGGTGATCAGCAGGTAACCAATGGCCAGTGGAATATAGGCCTCAAGCCCGGTGTATGTCGCCGATCGCGCGCTTTCGCTGCGCTTGGTGAACTCCTCAATGCCGATCTGTGAAAGCAGTGAGGAATCCTTCACCAGTATAATGAACAACCCGGCCACGGCCGGCAGGACCCGGCGAATAGCCTGCGGGAGGATCACGTATCGGAACACCTGGATCCTGGAGAATCCAACCGCCCTTGCAGAATCAAACTGTGTCTTGCCAATACTATCGATACCCCCGCGAAGAATTTCCCCGAGATAAGCTCCTGCAAAAAGCGCGAGGAGGATGACTCCAATCAAAACCCTGTCATTTGCATGGAAAGCCTGGGCAATCACGTAATAGCCAACCAGCAGGACCACCAGCAAAGGACTGCCACGCACGATTTCGGTATATGCCCTGCAAAAGAAACGTAACGGCCTGAAAGGCGAACGTGAACCGGCCACCAGCACGATGCCAACCCCGGTGCATAAAACCAGGGCGGCAAGAGATATCCATATGGTCCTCAACCAGCCGCCAAAAATCTGCCAACGCCGCAGCCAGATTCCTTCCCAATTCCACGTGTATGTCTGGTTAAGCGAAGAGAAAACAAAAAAACAAAGTCCGCTTACCAATAGCCAAAGCACTGCAAAGCCAATCCACTCTCCATATCCTGCCGACGGCCTCTCATCACGGGTCAAACGCCAAAATGCAAAAAATGTGAGCGCAACTAATGCGGCAATCAGGAGCATAAACGGCCAATCCCACTGCAACTGCTCAGCTTTGTGGGCATCAGCTTTCGTGTCACCACCCTTAATGATGACCCCGGAATCAAAAATAAATGGCACACCTAATTCCCTGACCAGTTTTCTCTCTTCCTTCAGGTAACGCTCAGCGAGTGGCTCAAATCCGCCGGATGCACGGAATTCCCTCAGAAAATCATTCACCGAGGCACGCAATTTATTCTTCTCGCCAGACTTGGGCTTGCGCAACCCCACCGCCCACTGCTCCTCCCTAAGCGGCCTCAGCAGGGCCCGGGTCGTTTTGGCATGATTCTTGTGATGCGCAAAAATGGAAAGCTGGTCATAGATCCAGGCATCCGCCTTCCCTTGCGAAACCTCAAGGGCACATGCGGGATCTTCCTGCATGGTGATCACCGTCGCTTCCTGAAGATGCTCACGGGCGAAGGTTTCCCCGGTCGTGCCAAGCCGGGCAACAATTGTTCTTCCCGGTTTCTTGAGATCCTCAAGATCCTCAATGTCGGAATCCTTCCCGACAAGCATCGCCAGGCCTGTCGTGACGTAGGGATCCGAAAAATCAATCGATTGTCGCCGCTCATCATTGGCTGTCATCGAGGAAATAACGCAATCGATATTGCCCGACTTGAGGGCAGTTATCAATGTATCAAACTTGATGTTCTCGATTTTCAGG
>CAWVVE010000584.1:0-1552 GCA_963933075.1 uncultured Verrucomicrobiaceae bacterium
ACATCGGGGAGGAACAGGTAGGTATGGGTATCGATGTTGGTTGCCACAAAGTCATCCTTGTAGGCTGCGGCACGGACAATAGTGGTGGTCGTGATTTTCAGGGGGCTGGTGTAGAGCGTGCCGTTGGCCGGAGAGGGGGCACTGCCGTCGGTAGTGAAGTAGATTTTTGCTGTATCAGTCGCGGTGGTGACGGCAAGTTCGATGGGCGCAGAGAAGAAACCACGGTTGATGCTGAACTTGGTGTCTTCGACAAATCCGGTAACGGTTTCTGAATCGTTCATTGCCCGAGGTGTGGGATTGGTAAAGAAACCCTCGGGCCCGTAGGAGACGTCCTCGGGAATTGGCGGAAACTGGGGAGAAAATTCCTGAATGACGGTGATGGCATCAGCGGCAACAAGTGCCAGGTATTCTCCACTGCTGTTCAGCGAAAAGTTGGTATGCAGGTTGCCCTCAGCGTCGAGGTGGCCTGTATCCTGCTGTCCGGAGGCAAAGATGAGCAGATGTTCTCCACCTTTGAGAATGGTGCCCGGCGGAAATGGCCACTTGTCGGGTTTGAGCGGATCGTCTGTCAGGTGGTATCCCGAGATATCCAGTTGGGAAGGGTTGGGATTGTGGACTTCAATCCAGTCGCTGGCATTACCGTCCCCGTCGAGGAGGTGGCCGGAATTGCTGGCGACAAATTCCGAGATGTAGGCGGGGGCGGCCCGGCTAAGGCTAACCAATACGAGAATGGTCGAGAGAAGCAGAGATATCGCTCTGAATGCAGGCATTCCTGGGATTTTTAGGGGGTGAGAGAAGGGGTTTCGGGGAGGGTGACCCTCATTTATTATGACACGGTTTGCTTTTTTGGTCAGGTGGTTTTGAGGGGATTATGACAACGCGAACCATTGATTGCGTGGATATTTCTGCGCGTTGGCTTGCCCTTAGCGATGGTTTTTGCCGCAGGGCGTATTTCCTCAGGGCAGTTTCCAGTCAACCTTGGCTTCCTGTACATTGCCGAACTTGTCGTCATAGCGGACGAAGCCGTTCTTCGCTCCAAATTCGTGGACCAGCCGGGTGATCTTGACGTCAAAACAGCAGTATTCGGCCACTTCCCGGTATTTGCCCTCGCGCCACCACTTGATTGCATCAAGGCCCTGGGCGGTCTTGCCGGCACCAAGCGATGCGGAGGCAATAGCATCAAGCTTCATCCGGTGTCCCACCTCTTGCTCGATACTAACCAGCAGGTCGAGGCTGATACACTGGTCGTCGAGGCAGATTGGCTGATATCCCTCGAGGACCGCGTAATCAAAATTAATGTGGTTAAAACCGATCACCAGGTCGGCTTTCATGAGTTGTTTGATCAGTTCATCGACCCGGTGCTCCGGGTAGGCAATATACTTTTCTGTTACCGTGCTATAGGTGACGCCAACAGACATTTTCATGTCTCCCTTGTTGTTCCAGCCGCCGACGTCATTGGCGGAGTGGATCGTTTCCAGGTCAAAGTAGACGTAGTCTTGCGCCATTTACGGGAGCGGGATTTTGCTGATTATAGTGTTTGCAGCTCGGGTTC
>CAWVVE010000585.1:0-1532 GCA_963933075.1 uncultured Verrucomicrobiaceae bacterium
GCTGACCTCGGGGAAACTGCCAACCTCGCGGCCAAGCATCCGAAGATTGGCTCTGAATTGAGGCAATTGACCGAGGATATTTCCAAATGGAAATAACGATTGAAAATCTCCGCACTCTTCTGGGGTGGTGCGCGGTGATCAATCTCGGGGTGCTTTTGGCGTGGTATTTTGGGTTTGTATTCGCCCGCGGCTTTATATTCAGGATGCACACGCGGCGGTTCAGGATTTCTGAAGAGCGTTTTGATGCCATCCACTACACCATGATGGGTCACTACAAGCTGGCGGTGTTTCTCTTTAACCTGGTGCCTTACCTTGTCCTGAGCCTGGCACACTTCGAATAAGCAATCACAACGATATCCGATGACGAAGAACGTTTTTTTCCTGCTGCTGGTTTTAATGATCCAGGTTGCCCGGGGCGGGCTGGAACTAAAGAAAGGAGACAGGATACTTTTTTACGGAAGTTCCTTCATAGAGCGCCTGCAGGGGCATGGTTTGTTTGAGGCCAGCCTGCAATTGGCACACCCTGAGAAGGACCTTGAGCTACGCAGCCTTGCCTGGACAGGGGATGAGGTGGGTTACCGCCTGCGACCGGAGCGCTATGTCAATCACCTGAAGAAACTCCTCGAAAAGTGGCCGGCCAATGTCGTTATCCTGGGCTTTGGAGGCAATGAGTCCTTTGCCGGGAAACGCGGAATTGCCCGGTTCCGCAGTGACCTTGAAGGTTATCTTGAGGAGATGAAGCGCCGTCATCCCGGGGCTGTAGTTATTGTCCTTTCCCCGATTGCCACCGAGGACTTGAAGCATCGCCATTATCCGGACGCGTCAAAACGGAATGCTGAAATCAAGGCCTATGTCGATGCCATGCGTGAGGTTGTCCAGGGGTGGGGAGCCCGGTTTGTGGACCTTTTTGAGCCAAGCCTTGCAGCCTATGCAGAGCAGGAAATTCCATTAACCGACAATGGCATTCACCTCAATGCCCCCGGGAACAAGGCCATCGCCAGGCATCTGGCCAGGGAACTCCTTGGCCCTGAAGCATACTCGAAGGTGGACCAGGTGCGTGCGGAGGTGGTGGCAAGGGCCGTGGCCCGCAAGGCGGAACATGTGGCCGACGTGGTGCGGCCCGTGAACACTGTCCTTTACTTCGGTGTGCGTGGCCGGGCCCGTGAATATAACGCCGAGATACCCCGCTTCCATGCGTTGATAGAAAATGCCGATGCACGCATCCATGCCATGGCAAAGGATGATTCAATACGGTTTAATTCAGAGCCCATTACCCTGCCTCCTCTGGTAAAGAGGGAACCGGTACAATTGCCATCACCTGATGAGATGCTTAGCTCATTCCGGGTGGCCGAAGGCTACGAGGTCAACCTCTTTGCCTCTGAGCAGGAGTTTCCCGAGTTGCGCAATCCTGAGCAGATTGCCTTTGATGCCAAGGGGCGCCTATGGGTGGTTACCATGCCCTCTTTTCCCGGCACCATCCCCGGGGATGTGCCGCATGACAAGGTCATCGTGCTGGAGGACACCGATCGTGA
>CAWVVE010000586.1:0-1523 GCA_963933075.1 uncultured Verrucomicrobiaceae bacterium
TGGTGTAACAGTACCTTTCCCCTCGGGCTCACTGAGGAAAATTCATCCTTTGAAACCCGTAGTATCGATGACAACTCAGAGTTCGTTGCCGTTAAGGTTAAAGAACTATACGAGATGAAAACAGCTCATGAGGACCCGGATCACCTTGATGACCTCGAGCGCTCGGTGTTGCTTGGCGGCATCGACCGGCTTTGGCAGGAACACCTCTACAATATGGATGCTTTGCGCGAAGGCGTTCATCTCAGGGCACACGGCCAGAAAGACCCGCTCATTGAATACAAGACTGAAGCTTTTTCAATGTTTCAGGAACTTATGGAGAATATTAAGGGTGAAGTCCTCGTGAATTTATTCCGCAGCACCACCAACCTTGACGCGTTCCATCAGTTCCTGCAGGGATTACCGATGAATCAGGGCGGAGAGATTCCTGGCGCAGCAATCAGTCACAGCGGAAATAGCGGGGCAATGTCCCCGACTGGTGACCCTGAACTGGAAGACCGGATAAAGCTACCCGTTACCCGTTCCCAGCCAAAAGTCGGTCGTAATGAGCCCTGCCCTTGCGGCAGCGGGAAGAAATACAAGCAGTGCTGCTCTCGTGTTGCTTAGAGCATGGTATTTAATGAATTGATGAATATTGATGAGCCATGCTTGATTGCCATTAACCTGCCATAGGCTTCCCCTCCCCCATAAACATCAAATCTTACTGATTGAATGAATCGATTATCCACGGCCACACTCCTATGCGGTCTGGTGTGCGGACTTTCCTTAGCAGCAAATGCTGCGCCAGAAAAACCGGTTTTCCTGGAACTTCTTTCCGATAAATCGGCGGCAAATCCTGGATCAACCTTCAGGGTCTCCGTTAAGGCTAAGATTGCCCCAGGCTGGCATATCTACTGGTCAAACCCCGGAGAAACCGGTCTTCCTACCCTGATAAAATGGCAGGTCCCCAAAGGGTGCTCAGTCAGCACAACTCACTATCCAGTACCAAATCGCTATGTGCAGAAAATCACTGACAACTTGTCAATGGTAAGCCACACATTTGAAGGTGAAGTTTTTTTCACCGCAGAGGTCACGATCCCGCCATCCATAGAAGCTGGTAAAGAAGTTATAGTATCGGCAGATGTAGACTGGCAGGCCTGTAAAGAGATTTGCACGCCTCCAACAACCACTCTTCTGAACATTTCAGTTCCTGTTCGGGCAGAGGAAGTCGATTCCAGTTCTGCTCAAGCAATCCTTATGGCATGGAGAAAGGGGCAAGGAGCCGCACCGCAGATAAAGGTTTCAGTGGTAAAGACTGATGATGCGCTGCAACTCAAGGGTGTAATTCCCACAGGCGCGAAGCCGCCAACGCCTGAGGCTCTGTTTCTTCCAACCAGTTCCGGGTTGGTTCCGGAAAACGGGCAACAAACTCTCCATATAGATAAAGATTCGCTGACATTAACAGTGCCATTAAACGATAAGGCGTTATTGCCGACCGTACTCACCGGATTCCTCATTAATGGTGACGGAACAGCATTTTGGCTCAC